>JALGVE010000073.1 GCA_029820045.1 Candidatus Zipacnadia bacterium
CGACGGCGCCGAGGCGTTGTTGTCGCTTCGCCTGCTGGTGGACAATCACCGCTGGGATCAATACTGGTCCTCAACCCAATCCCCTGCCTGACGCACACGAATTGTGGTGCTGCCGTTCCCTCTCGTCGCTGAGGTTGACAGCGGGCAGATATCGTGCCTATAATTCGCGCTTGCTGCCATCCGCAAGTCAGAAAACACCAACCATGAAGAACAAGATACTCCTCTTATTAGGCATAACAGCACTGCTTGTAGGAGGGCGTACCAGCCTCGCCGCCGCTAAGGCGCGTCCGGCATGGGTCATCCCCGAGAAGCTCAATGTGCGCTCCGGCCCGGGCACCGACCGCGACCTGATCGGCAGCGTGAGCCGTGGCACAAAGCTCTACGTCACCGCCTTCGCGAATAACTGGTGCTGGGCAAAGCTGCCCAACGGCAAGTGGGGATGGGTAGCCGAGTGGCACCTCCAGTTCTCCTGGGACCAGGGCAAGAAGCTGGCCGAGGAGGCTGCCGCCTCCAGAGGCGCCGCAGGATCATCCTCCAGCAGTCAGCCTGCATGGATAAACGTGGACACGGTCAACGTCCGCACCGGCGCGGGAACCAACTATGACAAGCGCGGTAAGCTTCACCAAGGCGACAAGGTCTACATCATCGAGAGCGATGGCGAGTGGTGCAAGTGCCGCACGCCTGGCGGCTACGGATGGATCCGCCGGGACCTGCTCGAGACCGACGTGCAAGCGGGCAGGCGCCTGGCAGCCGGTGGCGGAGGCTCCTCCACAGCTCCAGCGAGCACCGCGAAGGGCTACGTCAAGGGCGAGAGAGTCCATCTGCGTGCCGGTCCGGGCACCGACAGCGACATCAAGGCCACGCTGGTCAAAGGGCAGACGCTCTACGTCACCCAGACGCGCGGCGACTGGTGCAAGGCCCACGTGCACGGCGGCGAAGAGGGCTGGATCGCGAAGCAACTGATCAAGTTCGAGGGCGGCTCCGGCAGGACCGCGACCCCAAGCGCCCCAGCCAGCCCGGCGACCTCCCCCGGCTCCAGCAAGGACGTCTCGGAGCTGACGGCGTGGATCGCCGAGGACGTGGTCAGAGTCCGCTACGGCCCCGGCCTCGATCATGGCGTCAAGATGAAGCTGAGCCGCGGCGCAAAGGTAAGGATAGTGGACGTCAGCGGGCACTGGTGTAAGGTCAAAGCGCCCTCGGGCGGCGTGGGCTGGGTCGCGGGATGGGTGATGAACTTCAAGGAGCCTGATCAGAACGTTACCGCCACAGAGGGCTCCAAGAGCGTCGAGGTGAGGGTCGGCTGGGTGGCGCGGCCCGAGGTGAACGTGCGCGTCGGCCCGGGGCTGGACCAGAAGGAGATCGGGGAGGCAGTGCTGGGCACCCAGGTCATCATACTTGATGAGAAGGGCGATTGGTACAAGGTCGCCCTCGACAACGGCACTACCGGCTGGATGGCGAGCTGGCTGATAGACACCCGCGAGCAGCGTATCGCACGCAAAGCCGGCGGCACCGGAAGCTCGCGGGCGGCTAGATACAGCCCGGCCTCCTCCGTGGGGCGCAGCTTCGTTCATACCGCCATGCGCTACCGCGGGTCCCCTTACGTCAGCGGTGGCTCAAGCCCCTCCGGCTTCGACTGCTCCGGCTTTGTCTCCTTCGTCCTGCGGCAGCACGGCGTACGGGTCTCGCGCTCCAGTAGGATGCTCTTCCACGAAGGCACACCAGTATCACGCAATGAACTCGTCCCCGGCGATATCGTCTTCTTCAGAAACACCTATCGGCAAGGCATCTCGCATGTTGGCATTTACATGGGGAACAACCAGTTCATCCACGCCAGCAACCGCCGTGGCGGCGTCAAGATCAGCTCCCTGGACTCGGCGTACTATGCGCCGCGTTACGCCGGCGCACGCCGGATGAGGTAAACAAGGAGGGCAATCGGGGAAGGGCAGTAGCGACATCCAAGCCCGAGGGCGCAGTGCTGGCGGAGTGATTGCGCATTCGTGTCGTTCCCTATTGCCCATTGCCTGTTTCCCATTCCCCCGCCGCACCACCATGTGGGCAAGTATTCTGACTGGACTCAAGTGGTTCGGTATCATTCTCGGCAAGGCGCTGTTCGTGCTTGCGCTGCCCGTTGCCGTCGCCGCGACCCTCTTCGGCCTGCCCGGCAGTCTCCTCGTCCTGGCTGACGCCACCATCTACTCCGCATGCCACGGCTGGCAGAGCCCCTCGTGGGTCATACTCCTCGTGCTCGCGGGCATCGCCATCATCGCCGAACTCAGCGATAACCTCATGTCCTTCCTGGGCGTGAGGGCCGCCGGCGCCAGCACCACCACCGGGCTCTGGACCGTCGGCGGCGGGATGATCGGGGTCCTCGCGGGCAGCGCCCTTTCCCCGCTCTTCGGACTGCTCGGCCCGCTGGGATGGGTCCTCACCGTGCTCGCCCCCATCGCCCTCGGCCTGCTCGGCGGATACCTCGGCGGCTACCACTACGAGCTGCGCCGCGGCCGCTCCAAGGAAGAAGCCGCTAAGGCCGGTTGGGCCGCGCTCGCAGGACGCCTCGCCGGCGGCATCGTCAAGGCCCTGCTGGTCGGCGTCATGGCCGCCATCCTCCTCGTCGCCGTGTTCTGAACGGCGGACAACTTGTCCCTCGAAGCCCCGCGCAGCGCGGCGAAGGGGTAAGGACAACGCGCCAGCGACAACGACAGAACCCGGCGCGGCGGGCGCGAACGCGCCCTGCCGCACAACGAGCGCGAAACGCAGGCGCATCAAGCGCCTGCGTTTCTGCAAGCAGAGCACGCACCGCGTGCCCTGCGCGCTCGTTGTGCGGCCCCGAGCCTGCCAGGCTCGGGGCCGCGCCGGCATCGTAGGCCAGCGATCTCCTCAGCGGTCAGGGATAGGCCAGCACGGCGGTGTTCGGCAGGTCAAGTGCGCGCCAGAGCACCTCGTTATGAGCCCAGGGCAACCCCCACGGACGTTTCCGTGCTCCAGGCACAAGGATGAGCGACGTTTCACCTTCCATGGCGGCCTTAGCGAGGCCGTCGGCCGGCGAGGTGAGCGAGACTGAGCGCTTGCCTTCGATCTTGTACGCGCGCAGGGCCTCTTGCGCCGCTTCCAGCGCGGTTCCCGCCGCGCGGCGATCGCGGTCACAGACCAGCAGGTCGAGTGAGGCGTTGAGCGCCTCGCACAGCTCACCCGCGAACGCCAGCGCCCTGCCGTCGCTGAGGAAGGCTTGATAGGGGACGAGCACTGATCTGAGTTCGAGGTACTCCCGGGCGCAGATGAGGGTTGGTGTGACGAAGTGACGCGCCATGAAGTCGGCTGTCGGCCCCAGCCTCCCAGGTGCGCCCTGGGACCTCCCGCTGCACCGGCCGATGACCACGAGGTCAACCAGCCAACTGCGGCGTATCAGACGCGCGCCCGGACTCGTGCCGAACAACACCTCATGGTCGCAGACGATGTGCCTGGACTCGCACATCCGCCTGATGGCCTCGACATTCGTCGGGATGAGGGCGGGTTCCACCTCATCCTCCCCCTCGCCAGGAGGCATCGCGGCCTCCACCGGGTCCAGGGCCTGCGGTCCCAACTCCTCTTCCACGGGGGCGTCAGTGTCCTCGGCCACGGTCACCAGGTGAATGCGTGCGCCCGTCGCCTCCGCCAGGCTCAGAGCCTGCGCAACGGCGACTTCTGACGAACGCGATGCGTCATGTCCGACCAATATGTTCCGAATCATCTTGACCTAGCTGCCTCTTCGTCTCATGTTACCCCGGCATGAGCCGATTCACGCTATTCATTGTCGCTATCCTCGTCCGGGCTGACCTCGTCGCTGTCGTCACCGGGCTCATCTTGCTCGGTTTCCTCGTCGTCCACCGTGGCCTGCGCGCGCGCCTGCTCCAGCTCATCACGAGTGCTCACGCCCGGCAGGCCGACCAGGTCATTGCCCTCCTCGCCCATCTCACGGGCCATCTCCTCGGGGACCAGAAAGCCGATCATGCCACGCTTGCCCAAGCTGCGCAAGTACTCGGTCAGCGAGACCTCGACCTCGCGTCTGTCAAGCTTGTACTCCTCGCGCAGCGTTGCAATGATCTCTTCGACGGTCCGCTCGCCGTCGCAGAGCTGCCACACGCGCGAGCCGACCTCGTCGAGCACCAGGGGCCTGGATTCCGGCACGTAGAACAGGAAGCCCAGCACCCGACCCAGGCGGTCACTACGCCGGGGGATGACGACCTCAACGTCGTCATCGTCGTTGAGACGCCACTTCAGTGACGGGTTGCGAACAGGTCGGGCTTCGAAGGCCTGCTCGCGCGTCAGCGGGGAGCGGGGCCGTTTCAGCCCAAACTGCTCTAGCAGGCGAGAACCCAGGCTCAGCAGACTCACGATACGACCTCCTCAACGGCTACCGTCTTCTGGTCTGTGTATCGTTGAACTCGAACAGAGCGCACCTCGTGGGGCACGCTTCTGCGCAGTGTCAGCACAGCGACCTCCGGCGGGCAGAGAAAACGCGCCGGAGTGGAGGACGATATGCCACGATTCACGTAACAGAGCTGCCGACCGGCGCGCATCAGACCGGCGGATCGCCGGCGGTCACGCCAGACGGGCGCCCAGGGAGAGCCGATGCCGGGGAGCGTTATCTGCCCACCGTGCGTATGCCCACAGAGGACCAGGTCGGCCGCCTCCACCGCCGCGTCATCCAGAATGTCGGGCGAGTGAGCAAGCACGATCACGAGGTCCGCGCCCTCGGCTCCGGCTAGGGCCGACGGCAGGTCGTCGCGTCCCGAGGCCGGATCATCAACCCCGACCAACGCTACAACGGCGCCGCCGACCTCCAGGCGCCTGCTCTCATTCAGCAGCAACTCTATGCCCGCGGAGGCGAATGCTCGCTTCCACTGCTCATCCTCAGGCGGCTGGCTCGGCTGGAACATGCCGCACTTCAGACAGTAGTGGTCATGATTGCCCAGAATCGCCCAGACGCCAAGCCGCGCGCTCAAGTCCGCGATCTGTTCCAGGCACGGCTGCATCACGTCGTAACCGTCCACCAGGTCTCCCGTGATGACTACCAGGTCCGCACCTGTCGCATTCGCCAGACCCACGACCTCTCTGCAGATGCGCTCCCTCGCCGGCTCCGGCCGGCAGTGAAAGTCGGAGAGATGAGCGATGGTGAAGCCCTCGAGCGTCTCCGGCAATCGCTCGAGCGGGACCGACACATGCGTGAGTTCGATGCGCCTTGGCTCGACGAAGCGCACGTAGTAAATGAAGATGAGCGCGCCGGCCAGCGCAGCCCACAGGGCGGCGGCCATGAGTATCATTGCTTGTCGCCCCGCGCCGCAGGATGGACCGTGATCTGTCCGCCGCCGGTCGGTTCGGCGCCCAGCAGGCGTCGCACCGCCAGGATGACGCCTATGTAGAGACCCACCAGCGCAGCCAGCAGCGCACAGGTCATCGCTATCTGCGGGCCGGACAGCGAGCGCACCAGGAGGCGCAGCCCGCCGAACGGCTGCAGTTCGAACACCGGCCCTCCAAGCTGAAGGCGAAGCATCCAGCCCGCAGCCACGGTCAGTGCCGTCGCAGCCCAGACGAGAGCAATCGTTCGTAGGATCTGTTCCCGGCTCTTCCCGTGGCTCTGCGCCTGAATCCAGATGAGCAGGGACACAAAGGCTACGCCCGCGATGAGTACGACGATCAGACCCAGCCACTCGCGCGCATCTTGACTCATTGCTGCATCCCACCCACGCCGAACAGCTCGTCCAGCGCCACGTCCGTCTTCGGCGGCGCCTCGTCGCCGATCTCGTAGGCCCGCTCAAGCTGGCGTAGAGCCTCCGCGAGGCGCTCCCTGGAGCTGGCCATCACCTGTGCGAGCATGCCGCCGCATTGTACGCTGTCACCGACCTTCGCCGCAAGTCTTATGCCCGCAGCCGGGTCCACCGGGTCACCTTTTCGGCGGCGGCCTGCTCCTGCGGACACGGCGGCATAGCCGACCTGCCTGGCGTCCAGCCGTGTTACTACGCCGGACCGGTCAGCCATCAGCTCCCCCGTTGCATCGGGCGCCCAGCCCAGCATCGGCCGGTCCAGGGCATCCGGATCGCCGTCCTGCGCCGCGACCATCTTGCGCAGATATTCCAGCGCCTCGCCTGACCCCACGCTGCTCATGACCATCTCACGGGCCACATCACGCCCCGCCACGACACCCGCAAGAAGCAGCATCCAGGACGCGACGGTCAGCGAGACCTCTTTCACGTCCTGCGGCCCCCCACCTTTGAGCACAGCGACCGCCTCTTCCACCTCGATGGCATTGCCGATCGCGAAGCCGAGGGGCTCGTCCATGGCGGTGATGACCGCCCCGACCTTGCGCCCGGCCCGCCTGCCGATGCCAATCATCAGTTCGGCGAGAGCGCGCGCCTCATCCCGCGTTCTCATGAAGGCTCCGCTGCCGACCGTCACCTCCAGGACGATGCTCTCGCAGCCGGCCGCGAGCTTCTTCGACATGATGCTGGAGGCGATCAGCGCCGGACTGTCCACGGTGCCGGTGGCATCGCGCAGGGCGTACATCTTGCCGTCGGCCGGCGCGAGGTCGGCGCTCTGCGCGGCGATGACGAGGCCGAGGCCCTGGGCCTGCTCGGTGAACCGCTCGGCGGAGAGATCAGTGGTCAGCCCCGGAATCGCCTCCAGCTTGTCAATCGTGCCGCCGGTGTGCCCGAGGCCACGTCCCGACATCTTCGCCACGCACGCTCCGCAGGCGGCGGAGATCGGGCAGACCACCAGGCTGACCTTGTCGCCCACGCCGCCGGTTGAGTGCTTGTCCACCGTCGGACGCTCAATGCCTGACAGGTCGAGCATCCGCCCGGAACGCGCCATCGCCTCGGTCAGCGCGGAGGTCTCCGCCTGTGTCATGCCCGCACAGCACACAGCCATCAGCCAGGCCGCCATGGGCGCGTCGTCAATGCCGCCTCCTGCATACTCGTCCACGATCCAGCGCAGCTCATCGGCGCTGAGTTCCTCACCATGGCGTTTCCGCTCGCTCAGAGCGCGGATGTCGGGCATTACGCCGCCCCTGGACGGAAGATGTCCGGTGCAAAGCTCACGCCCGCTTGCGGCAGGGCCACGGCGAACAGATCGCAGATGGTGGCTCCCAGGTCGGCGAAGGTGCCGCGAGTTCCCAGGTCAACGCCCCCCATGACGTCGCCGCCCGTCACCAGCAACGGCGCCTGCTCTCGCGAGTGATCCGTGCTGGGCGTGGTCGGATCGCAGCCGTGGTCGGCGGTGATGGCGAACAAATCATCAGGCCCCAGCAGCGCCAGCATCTCGGCCAGGTAGCCGTCGAACTCCTCCAGCGCCGCCGCATAGCCCTCCGGGTTGTTCCGGTGTCCGTAGCGGCTGTCGAAGTCGTTCAGGTTGACGAAGATCATTCCCTCAGCCTGTCGCCGCAGCCGCTCAAGAGTGATGCGGCAGCCGTCGGTGTTGTCGGAGGTGTGATGGCTCTCGGCGACTCCGCTGCCTGCGAAGATCTGCGCGATCTTGCCCACGCCGCAGACATGCAGGCCAGCCTCCGTGAGCAGGTCCAACGCGGTCGCTCCAGGGGGCGGCAGCGAAAAGTCCTTCCTCTTATCCGTACGCCTGAGAGAGCCCGGCTCGCCCACGAAGGGCCGCGCGATGACTCGCCCCACGCCATGCTCGCCCGTCAACATCTCGCGGGCTATCTCGCAGCAGCGGTACAGCTCCTCGACCGGCACTACCTCCTCGTGGGCTGCGACCTGGAATACGCTGTCAGCCGAGGTATACACGATGAGGGCGCCCGTAGCGAGGTGATCGTGGATAAGCTCTTCGATGATGACCGTGCCTGAGGCCGGGACATTCCCGATGACGCGCCGCTCGCAGCGGCGCTCGAACTGCTCTATGAGCTGGGGCGGGAAGCCGTTCGGGTAGGTTGGGAAGGGCCGGTCATGTATGAGGCCCATGAGTTCCCAGTGGCCGTTGATGCTGTCCTTCCCCGCGGAGCGCTCGACCATGCGTCCGTAGGCGCCGGCCGGGCTACCGCTGGGAATCACGCCCTCGATCTCGCCGATATTGCCGAGGCCGAGAGCCGCCATGTTGGGCAGATTCAAGCCGCCAACCGCGCGGGCGACGTTACGAAGTGTGTCGCTGCCCTCATCTCCGTATGCCTCGGCATCGGGGGCGTCGCCGATCCCCACGCTGTCGAGCACGACTACGGTCGCCCTTCGGATACGCCTGCGCTCCTTCATGCCCGCTATCGCGGCCATACGCCCGAGTCGTAGCCCTGGGCCTTCAGGGTGTTCTGGATCTTCACGGCCTCCGCCCGCGTCCGACAGACCACGACATTGACGCGCTGAAAGGTCATCCCCTCGCTTTGCACGGTGGTGAGGAAGGGCTGGTAGCCCTGCTGCGCGAGTCCCGCAAGCACCCGCCTGGCGTTTCCCTCGTCGGCGAACGAGCCGGCCGTGACGACATAGCCCCCCGTCCCGGCGGGAACGGGAGAGGCGCTCGGCTCCTGCGGCGCACTCTCTTCCTGGGGCTTTTCGGACCGCGCCTTCTCCTCGGCCTTGTGCAACTGTGCGCCATCTTGTGGCTGCTGGGCCTCAATCTCGCGCTCGACCTCGCGGCGTTCGCGAGCCGAGGGCTCTCGCTCCTCGATGACGACAACCGCCTTCTCCGGCGGTTCCGGATGCGCGTCCTCGCCACCTGTGGGCTGCTGAAGGCTAACGTCCGGGCTGATCTCCGGCGCTCCCTGGCGTATCTCCATCTCACGCAGACGCGTGCCGAGCCAGTCCTTGCCGAAGATGTATGCCGCGAAGAATACAATGCCGCATATTACCGTGACAATGGCCCAGAACCTGAGGCTCTCGCTCATGCGCTTACCCAGGGACTCCGCCTGCGCTGGCATCTTCGATTCCTCCGACCGTCATCGGCCCACCATGCGGCACGAGCGCGGTCCGTGGTGGCCGACGAGTCAGACTGCGATGAGTGGTTCCCATGTCCCGCTACAATGAGGCGATTCTAACATGAAAGGGTGGGAGGGGCAAGCGGCCCATCTAAGGGAACCTTCCCCTGCTAGCAGGCACCGCAGCGCAAGCGCTCCGCTGGACATCCCGTGAGGTGTCGGTCGAACGTGGAGGCTAGGTCCCGGCAAGCCACGGGTTAGTGCGCGCCTCGTGGGAGAGGGTTGATGCGGGGCCGTGGCCGGGGAATATGCGCGTGTCCGACGCGAACTCCGCCAGCAGCCGATGCAGTGACCCCTCAAGCTCTCTCATGCTGCCGCCGGGCAGGTCAGTGCGGCCGATCCCTCCTGCGAAGAGCGTGTCCCCCGTGAACAGCAGATCCCCGAGACTCAGGCAGACCGAACCCGCGCTGTGCCCGGGAGTGTGCAGGACCCTGACCTCCAGCGAGCCCACCTGGAGCACGTCCCCCTCAGCGTAGGTCGCATCCGGCGCGCAGGCCGGCGCGCCGCCCACCAGGGCCGCCCATTCTGCATCCGGCCGCTCGATCATGGCCCGGTCCGCCTCATGGATGTAAAGCTCCGCGCCGGTGGCCTCGCGCACCTCAGCATTGGCCGCGGTGTGATCCACGTGCCCGTGAGTGTTAAGGATGAGGCGTGCCTGGAGTTCCATCCGTTCGACGGCCTCCAGTATCATCGAGGCGTCGCCGCCCGGATCAATGATAAAGCCCTCGCGCGTCTCGGGGCAGCCGACCAGGTAGCAGTTGGCCTGCAGGGGCCCCACCACGAGCGTCTCCAGGTTCACAGGCCGCTCACCGGGGGTCATGCCTGAAGGGGCCGGCTGTCGTAGGAGATGAGAACGAGGGAATCGTCGGGGCCGAGTTCCCCGGAGCGGGTCTTGACGCGACGCACGTAGTCACGGTCGTAGTGATCGAGGTAGCCTGCGCGTCGCAGGTGCTCGCACGCCACCTCCAGGCGTCCCATCACGAGAAGCAGTTCGCCGAGCAGATAGCGGTAGGCGCGGTTCTCCGGCTCTATGAGCACGGCTCTCTCCAGCAAACCAAGCGCATCTGCGCGTCTCCCCAGCCGAAGCTGCGCCGCCGCCAGCCGCACGTGATAGAAGTCATCCAGCGGCGAACGCTTCACGGCCTCCTGGTAGGCGGACACCGCCTTCTCCAGCCGCCCCCGCCCGAAGTGCAGCTCGCCGAGCTTGTAGTGATAGAAGCCATCGTCCGGGGCCAGCTTGATGGCCTGAACCAGGCTGTCCTCGGCCAACTCAGGAAACCCGGCCTGCATGTAAAGGTCCGACAGGCGGTAGTAGTAATACGCCCGCTTGGGGTCGCAGGCAATCGCTCGCTTGAGAGCGCTCAGGGCCTGCCGCAGTAACCCCCTCTTCCCCAGGACCTCCGCCACGCAGAAATGGGCCTCCGCGTGTCGCGGGTTGGCCGCCAGGGCCTGCTTGTACGCCCGGTAGGCGTCAGCGGGCAGGTCGGCGTAGAGATATGAGTCGCCCAGCCCCACGTATGCGTCGGCGTTATCGTGGTCAAGCGCCGCCGCCCGCTGGTAGTGCGCAATCGCCGCAGTCAGGTCATCCTGCTCGGCCATCTCCGCGCCGGCGTCGCAGTGCCGCTGCGCGAGGTGTTGCCGTCTCAGTTGGTCCTTCGCTGCGCTAGCCTGCATTCAATACACGACCCAGTACTTCCTGGCACAACTGATGCTGCCTTGCGCATCGGCGGGGTCCGCGCCGCAACTACACGTCGGAACCCACCTCCATAAGCGTAGGTCGGGCTTCTTAGCCCGACGCCGTTGAGCGCCACGGAAATGACTCACGAGTCGGGCCCGCCTTCGCCAAGGCTAGGGCGCGCAAGCTTGGAAGCTCGACCTGCGAACAACGCTCTCAAGATCTTCCCGGGCACGCCGGACGCCCGGAACATGGCCCCGCTTTTCTCAACACATCTCACGCGCTCAGAAGTCGCGGCGGCTGTCGAGCAACACGGTCACGGGACCATCATTGACCAGCGACACGGCCATGTGCGCCTTGAAGACCCCGGTCTTCAGCTTCACGCCCATGCCGGCCACGTAGGCAGTCAAGTCAGCGATGAGCTGCTCCGCCAACTCAGGGGCAGCCGCCCGTGTGAAGCTGGGCCGCCGGCCCTTGCGCGCATCGCCCAGCAAGGTGAAGTTCGGCACCAGCAGCGCCTCGCCCCCGACGTCCGTGACCGACAAGTTCATCCGGCCCTCTTCGTCCTCAAAGATGCGCAGGTTGGCGATCTTGTCCGCGATGAACCGGACGTCCTGGTCGTCGTCACCCTCGGCGCACCCGACCAGCGCCACCAGCCCGCGACCTATGCGCGCGACCTCCCCGTCATTGACCGCTACCGACGCCTCCGCGACTCGCTGTACGACTGCTCTCAAGCTCAACACCAGCTTCTGCAAGTCATGTTCCGCGACTGCCGAGCGCTCTTTCGCCGCATTGGTCCAGCACACCTCCCTGAAACCGCTGCCTCAGGGCAAGAGGCATCACCCAGGAGCACCGGTTTGGCGGGGTCGCTGTCGTATGTACGGCGCGCACCCGTGGCATGCCCCAGGCGGGCGGGACAGCCTCCTTCGCCAAGGCTACGGGGGACAAACAGGTCCCTCCCCTACACCACAGCCGGAGCCTCGCAAAACCGATGCTCCTGGCTCAGGTTGAGGAGCATCGTTTTTAGCTGGCTGGTGGGTGTGAAGTCTTCTGAGTAGGGCCGGGAGCTGTGTCGCGCCGCATTGAGAGTCGGGCTAGGAAGCGCGACCTACGCGGGCCGGG
>JALGVE010000005.1 GCA_029820045.1 Candidatus Zipacnadia bacterium
GCATCGGCAGCGTAAAGACCGTGGACCTGGGAACCAGTGCGGCTCTGTCCACCATAGACATCTCGACGGTGGCGGGCGCGAACGCGGCGATAGGGATCATAGACGAGGCCATCAACCAGGTATCCACCACGCGCGGCAACCTGGGTGGCTTCCAGGTCAACGAGCTGGAGGCCGAGGCGCGATCGCTGGCGGTATCCCGCGAGAACCTGGCAGCCTCTGAGAGCCAGATTCGGGACACCGACTTCGGACGCGAGATGGCTGAGTTCACCACGGCTCAGGTCTTGGTGCAGTCGGCGACGGCGTTCCTGGCCCAGGCTAACTCGCTGACGCAGACCGTGATGGCGCTGATGCGTGGCTAAGTGGACCGACACTCGCACAGGCGGTCCCGCCCATCGGACGGGATGTGTCACAGTAAGGGCGGGACGGTGTTGGCGCGAGGCGCGCATGAAGGAGGGGTCATAGAGAATGGATAGCGTCGGTCCAGTTACCTACAGTGGTCTTATCTCAGGCCTTGACATCAACAGTATCATCACGCAACTGGCCCAGATACGCCAGCGGCCAATCCAGTTGCTGACGGACAAACAGACCAGCTATACCAAGACGCTGAACATCTACCAGCAACTCACGGCGAACCTGCTGGCCGTGAGCACCGCGACCCCGGCGCTTGTGAGCGGGGACGCCCTCAGACAGGTGACGGTGAGCAGCGGCGACTCGGCGATCGTGCTCGCCAGCGGCAGCGCGGGCGCCGCCGTGGGTGAGCACGAGATAGCCGTCAGCCAACTCGCCCAAAACCATAAGATCTCGTCGGCCACCGTCGCCAACAGCGGCGAGGCCTTGGGCTACGCCGGGGATATCGTCATCAACGGCGCGGTCGTGACGATAGGAGCCGATGATTCCCTGACGGATGTGCGGGCGGCCATCAACGCTGCCGGAGCCGGAGTGACCGCGACGATTCTGACGGTCTCAGAGAGCGATCACCGGCTGATGCTCACCAGCCTGAGTAGCGGCGAGGCGAACGCCATTGACCTGGTGGACGCGAATGACTCTGACGTCCTCGAAAGCTTGGGCTTGCAGACCGGCTCGACCAGCATAAAGCACGCCGTCACTGATGGGGCGGCGGGGGACTACCTCTCCAGCAAGACGGATGCGGTGGGCACGGTGATGGGGCTGAGTGCCCCGCTCTCGGGGACGATCAAGGTCAACGGGACGGACGTCGCGATAGACCTCTCGACCGACAGCTTGGAGGCCATTGCGACCGCGATTGACGCGGTATCAGGCGTGACGGCGACGGTGACCAGCTCCGGCTCAGGGACCGACACTGTGTACCGCCTGGAGATCGTGGGCGACAGCGGCGCGCCGACCTTCACAGACGATAGCAACGTGCTGGTGACCTTGGGCGTGCTCGAGAAGGGGATCGCGAACCAAATAGATGCGGCACAGGACGCGAGCTTCACAGTAGATGGCATCAGCATGACGCGTTCGAGCAACGCCGTGGACGACGCCATCGAGAACGTGCAGTTGCAACTGCTCGACGAGACCGGCGCCTCGCCGGTCACGGTGACGGTGGCCGCAAACAGTCAGGCTGCGGCCGATGCTGTGCAAGATCTCGTCACCTACTACAACCAGGTCATAGACCTGATGAATGAGAACCAGCAGTTCAACACCGACACCAACGAGGGCGGGGCCCTGTTCGGTAGCCCGACAGTACTCACTCTCGAGGTTGACCTGCGGCAGATGGTGATGGGCCTGGTGGACACCCTGGGTGGTGACCTGATCCTGGCCTCCCAGGCGGGCATAAGCACCGATGAGCACGACCAGTTGGTCTTCGACCGGACCGAGTTCCTGGACGCGCTGGGGAGCGACCCGGTCGGGGTGCAGCGGCTGTTCGGCTTGTACACGGAGACGACGGACGCCGAGATCGAGTACTACTCCTCGACCTCCGCGGTCCGCGACTCTGGTGCGGACGGCTACGCCATCAACATCACGCAGGTGGCAACCAAGCCGACCGCAGTGAGCGCCGAGCTGGCAGGCGGCATCACGACGGACGAGACGCTGACCATCGGCGGCTATGACATCACCCTCACGGCAGGCATGAGTTTGCAGGACGCGGCTGACCTGCTCAACTCGCTCTTCAGCGCGCACAACATGGCGATGGACGCGACCGTCGAGGGCAACACCATCAAGATCGAGCACGAGGTCTGGGGTGACTCGCACACGATTGAGATCGCGTCCTCGCTTGACGACGGCTCAGGCGGGACCGACCTCGGCAGCGCCACGGCCGGAGAGGTGGAGACCTACACCGGCCAGGACGTGGCCGGGACCATCAACGGGGAGAGCTGCACCGGCACGGGCCGGGTGCTGACCGGCGATGACGGGAATGAGAACACTGAGGGCCTGATGATCGTGGTGAAGGCGACCACCACCGGGGATAAGGGCGTCATCAAGGTCAGCAAGGGGATCGCCTCGCGCCTGGCCGACCACATCAGCGCGGTAACCGATGAGGACACCGGCTCGCTGACGCTGGCGACCGATGGCGTCAGTAACGAGATTAACGCCATTGACGAGAGTATCCAGGACCTCAACGATGAGGTGGACCGCTACATTGAGAACCTCCAACTGCAATTCGCGAGAATGGAGACCGCGATGACGCAGTCCATCTCCCTGCTGAACTGGATGACGCTGCAGACACAGAACCTGCCCGGAAGCTCCAGGGCGAGCGATACGTGGTGGGGCTCCTAGAGTTGAATGCGAGACAGAGGACCATGCCGCGCTTGAGGAAGTGAACTGATGGCTTCAGTGGATAGTGCGCCCGGCGCATATCAGGAGGTGCAGGTGCGCGGTGCAGACCGCCGCGGACTCGTGGTCCTCCTCTTCCGGGGACTACTGAAGTTCCTGGCCCGTGCGCGTCGGGCGGTCAAGGAGCGAGACTATGCCAGGAAGGCGGACGCCCTGGGCAAAGCCCAGGGCATACTGAGCGAACTCATCTGCGCTCTCGACGATGACAAGGCGCCGGACCTGAGCCCCTCCCTCAGAGCGCTCTACGCTCATCTCCAGCGCGAGCTGGTCGAGGTGGACCTCAGTGACGACCTTGACCGGCTGGCTTACGTGACCGAGATAGCCGAGCGGCTCTGCGGCGCGTGGGAGGAGGCCCTGCAGATATGTCAGCAACAGCGCAAGGCAGCGTAGGGCGGCGGTCCGGCGAGCTGATTGCAGGTGTGGACGAGCTGGACAGGACGGAGCGAGAGGCCCTGGCGCGCGACGACTGGCTTGCCCTGGAGCAAGTCCTTGAGGGGCAGAAGAGGTTCTGGCAGCGCCTCGCCCGCCTTGCCCGGGATGGTGAAGATGAGGCGACGCGCGCAGAGGCCACAGCAGGGCTGAGGCGCCTGTACGAGACGCGGGTGCGCAATCACCCGGTGATAGAGCAGAAAACGGAGGAACTCAGGGCCAGGTTGATCCAGGTGCGGCGGACACCCGTCGCCGGCCGCGTAGGTGCCGCTGTAGACATAGGAGCGGCGACATTCTTGTCGCCGACAAGAGACGACCGCCCACAGGAATGTCGGCGCCCCTGCAAAGCAGACCGCGAAGGACGCAGAGAGTTGTCCGCTTTCTCAAGCACAGAGACGGAGGCTGGAACCCCACGTGTTTGAGCGAAGCTCCCTGATAGGTGTCGCCGCCGGGCTGCTCCTGCTTGCCACCACGCTGCCGCGGACGCCCGGGAAGAGAGTGCCGGCGGGCGTGACCGTGCAGGGAGTCGCGCTCGGCGGCATGGACGAGACCCGGGCGCGCCGTGCGCTGACAGCGTCGGAAGGGCAGGAGCGCAAGCCCATCATCCTGACCGGCGCCGGGAGCTGGGCGATCCCCCGCAGGGCGCTCGGCGTCGAGCTTGACGCGCAAGGCAGCGCCCGGCTCGCGGTCATGGTCGGCGCTCGGGGAACGCTGATGAAGCGCTGGTGGGACCTATTCCTCGCCTGCCGGCTGCCTCACAGCCTTCCAGCCCGCTATCAGGTTGATGCGGGTCAGGCGCGGGTGGCGTTGCGGCGCCTCGCGGCGCGCATAGATAAGGAGCCTCGGCCCGCCCGGTGGCAACACAGGAACGGCGAGGCGCGCCTCAACACGCACTGCCTGGGGCGGGCGCTCGACATAGAAGCAACGCTGGTGAGACTCAAGCGTGAAGCGGCGCGCGGGCTGCGCCGGCCCGTGCCGATGGCGCTGGTGTGGACGGAGCCCGCACTCACCGCGCAGGCGCTTCAGGAGGCCAGCGAAGAGCTGGGGCAGGCGAGGGTGCCGCTGGGCAGCGGGGCGCGATGGGCCAATGCAAGAGCGGGACTACGGGCCCTCGATGGCTGGGTCATACGCGCGGGCTCCGATGGATCGGCCTGCGAGGCGATGCTACCGTTCTCCCCCCACCGGGGTTACGCCTTCGCCACTGACGAAAGAGGCTGTGCAGCGTTAGGTGGTGGCGTGGAGGTCGCCATCAAGTTGCTCGCGACTGCAGCGGGCCACGCGGGCCTGGTCACGACCTGGCGGCAGCTTGAGCCTCAACTTGCCGCGCCGCTGCCCCTGCGCACCGACCTGTTACTCGGCAACAGCATGACGAAGGACGTCGTGATCTCGGCCGGCGTGGAACGCGGCTACGGATGGGTTCGCATATTCGGCAGGCGGGCCCCAGGGCCAGCGCCACAGCCGGGTGCGGGCCGCCAACTCCACCCGGCGGGCATAACGCTGGCCTTTGCCGGCGACCTGCTGCCGACAAGCGTCACGACGGGGGCATCTTCCCTCGCCGCGCTTGTCAGGAAAGCCGACGTGGCCTTCGCCAACCTGGAGTGTCCGATCTCCACGCGCGGCGCGCCGCTCTCTGCCAAGCAGGCGCCGGGTGAGTTCGCCTTCCGCGCGCCGCCGAAGGTGGCCCGTCAGCATCTACAAGCCTGGGGCCTGGACGTGGTATCGGTGGCGAACAACCATGCGCTGGACTACGGTCCCGATGCGCTTGAGGACACCCTGGCGACGCTCAAGCAAAGTGGCGTCCGCTGTACCGGAGCCGGGATGGACGCCACGAGCGCCCGGCGGCCGGCGATACTCGATCGCGGTGGGCTGAGGATCGGCTTCCTCTGCTGCGTGGGTAGCGAGACGCTACCCGTCGCCGAGCAGTTTGAGGCCCACCCGGATCGGCCCGGCATGGCGGTGCTGCACACCAGCGGGGTGCGGCTGGCGGAGGCCTGTCAGGAGCTGGCAAGCCGAACGCGGCAGTTGCGCTGGCAGGTTGACTTGCTCATCGTGTCGGTGCACTGGGGCAAGGAGGCAACGGGGACGCCGACTGCGGTACAGCGCGAGTTAGCTCGCGCCGCCGCCTCGAGCGGGGCCGACATCGTGCTGGGGCACCATCCGCACCGCCTGCAACCATTTGAGGCGCATAGCTCAGACTCGTGCCTGATCGCTTACAGCCTGGGCAACTTCATCTTCCCCGCCCGGCGGCCCAGGCAGCGGCATTCCGGGGTGCTGCTGGTGCAATGGGGCGCTAAGGGATTGATAGCAGCCCGCTTCGTCCCTGCGCTGATCCAGGGCGCGCAGCCACGACCGGTCAGTGATTCGGACCAGAAGCGTCAGATTGCCGAGGAGGTGCTCGGGAGAAGGGAGACAATCGCCGAGGCGACGCAGCGTTCTTGACAGGGGGACAGTCCCCGGCGCGCCGCGGCGCGACCGGCGCTCCTCACGACAATAACCCGCTATCCTGTCTCGATGCCCTGGTCTCTGAGCTTCCGCTCCAGCGTACGCGGAGTTATGCCCAGGATCTCGGCCGTCCGGGCAATGTTGCCGCCGGTAGCCTCGTAAACGCGCGCCACGTGCTCCGCCTCCAGCTCCGCCAGCGTGAGCAGGCCCTCCTCGTCATGGGCTTCGGGCGCGGGGGACGAGTGACCCGCAGCCCCCCCCGGAAAGCCCGCATCATCAAGCATCAGGTGCTGGGGCCGGAGGGTGTCGCCATCGGCCATGAGCAGCGCGCGCTGAACGACGTTTTCCAACTGCCGCAGGTTACCGGGCCAAGGCTGCGCCTTGAGGGCGGCCATCGCCTCCTCCGAGATGCGCCGTGGGCCTCCTCCCTGGCGCCGACGGTACTTCTTCAGAAAGTGCCGCGCGAAGACCTCAACATCCTCCGGGCGCTGCTCCAGCGTCGGCAGACCCAGGGGAACCACGTTGAGCCGATAGAGCAGGTCCTGGCGAAAGCGCCCCTCTCGGACCGCCTGGGTCAGGTCCGTGTTGCTGGCGCTGATAATGCGCGTATCCACCTCGATGGGCTTCACCCCGCCCAGCCGCGTGAAGGTGTAATCCTGCGTGAAACGCAGGAGCTTGACCTGGTTCTCCGAGCTCATCTCGCCGACCTCATCCAGGAAGAGCGTGCCGCCGTCGGCCACCTCGCACAGCCCGACCTTGGCCTGCGTGGCCGAGGTGAAGGCGCCCTTCTCATGGCCGAACAGCTCGCTGGCAAGAAGCTGCTCGGGCAGAGCGCCGCAGTTGACCGCCACGAAGTGCTTGTCGGCACGGCCGCTCATGTAGTGCACGGCGCGGGCGAGGTACTCCTTGCCGGTCCCGGTCTCGCCCTGGACGAGGATGGGGGCGTTGCTGCCGGCGACGCGGGCGGCGGTGACGTAGGCCTGCTGTACCTTAGCATTGCGGCTCATCACGTGATCGAAGCCGTAGCGGCTGCGGAGGCCGTCCCAAAGATAGGCCATGCGGTCGAAGGCCAGCTCGGAGCTGAGGCCCTGTGACACGCGCTCGAGGAGGTCACCGGGCTTGAAGGGCTTCTCCAGGTAGTCGCAGGCCCAGTAGCCGAGGGCATCAATGGCGGTCTCGAGAGTGGGGTGGGCCGTGATGATGAGGGCAGGCCCGGCGAAGCCGCGCCCGCGCAGCTCGCCAAGCAGCTCGACGCCATCAGCGTCGGGAAGGACGCGGTCGAGCACCAATAGATCGCACTCCTGCTGGGCGAGCGCGGCCTCAGCCTCGGCGCCGGTCTCCGCGGTGCGGACTTCGTACTGCGCGCTCTCCAAGGCGCGCTGCACGGTGTCCCGCATGTTGGGATCATCATCAACGACCAGGATGCGCGGATTATCGTTTGCTTCCACAATGACCTCTATCTCTGGGGGCGCCGACATTCTTGTCGGCGGTTGCCGCCCAAGGGCGGGATCGTTTGCAGCTTTCAGCGCTCCGCCTGCGGCCTCAACGGGCCTGCGCGACAATAATGTCGCGCCTCCTCGAGGGGGCCGTTAGCCATTCCTGTATCCTCCGCGTCTCTGCGGTTCTTGCTGCCGTTAGCCGAGCCTGGCGAAGAGGCCGGCGCGCAGGCGCGCGATGGCCTGAGTGTGAATCTGGCAGATGCGCGATTCGGTCACGCCGAGCACCGCGCCGATCTCCTGCAGCGTCAACTCCTCGTCATAGTAGAGGCCGATGACCAACTGCTCGCGCTCGGACAGCTCGCCTATCGCCTCGGCCAGCAGGCGGCGGAGTTCAGCGTTGTCCACCGCGGTCGCGGGGTTCCACTCGGTTCGGCCGGAGATGAAGTCATCGTTGGAGGGCATCCTGGCATCGCCGGCGGCCTCGGCCAGCGCCTCAATCGAGACGATGGCCGTGGCAGTGGCGTCCCTGAGGAGCTGCTCATATTCCTCGGGGCTGAGGCCAAGCTCGCGAGCGATCTCGCCCTCCTGGGGCTGGCGCCCGAGCTTCTGCCGCAGGCGCGCGATGCCGTCCTCCAGGCGGCGGTACTTGCTGCGCAGGCCGCGCGGCGCCCAGTCCATGGTGCGCAACTCGTCCATGATGGCCCCGCGCATCATGGTGGTGGCGTAGGTCGAGAAGCTCGCGCCGCGGTTGGGGTCGAAGCGATCCACCGCCCGGATGAGGCCGATGATACCAGCGCTGATCAGGTCATCGCGGTCAACCTGGGCGGGAAGCCCAGCCGCGACCCGGTCCACCTCGTACTTGACCAGGTCCACATGCTGGTGGATGATCTGCTCTCGCTCACCCTGGGACATCTTCGACGAGCCCGGTGTCGTGTACAACGTAGTCCCTCTCATGCCCGGTGATAGGAGGTGGTTCGTACGTCGGGCGGTGTACCATGCCTGCGCTCAGCCGCCGGACCATGCGCTCACTCGGTCCAGGTCATCAGACGTCAGGTTCGTCAGGAACTCGGTTATCAGCGATACTACGCTCTGCACGTAGACCGGGTTGACCCGGTCGGTAGTGTCCGCGGCGGTGTGATTCGCCCGGTCCCCGAGCCGGTGTATCCAGACAGCAGGCAAGCCCGCCCGGGCGAAGGGCTCATGATCACTGTGCCCGGGATCAGGCTTGCGTGAGACAGCAACGCCCACCCGGCTGGCCGCAGACTCAATAAGAGCCAGCAGCGGCTCCGGCGCCGGCTCCACATAGCGTAGATACAGGTGGTCGCCGACGCCTATCATATCAACAGAAAGCATCGCTGCCAAGGGCCTTGCCTGATGAGCCTGGAAGTACCGCGACCCGTAATGATGGTGCTCGGGGTTGTGATCCACCATCTCCTCCCCACCGAAGGCAACGAAGTAGATCGGACACGGGAGCGGCAGGTCGGCGGACACGCGCGCGATCTCCAGCATGGCGGCCACGCCCGAGCCGTTGTCGTTGGCGCCCGGAGAGAGCGCGTTGAGGTTGATAGAATCATAGTGGCCGCCTATGAGCAGCGCCGGCCCCGGCGGAGCGGAAGGCGGCCCCAGGGCCACGACGTTCTGAGTACACTTGCCGTCCTCGGCGAGCAGAATCGGCCCTTGAATGGTTGTCTGGTAGCCAAGCCCGGAGAGGTAGCCCTGCAGGTAGCGGGCGGCCTGGAGCTCCTCGGCGGAGCCCGCCGGCCTGGGGCCGATGGTCTCGGCCAGCAGGCGCAGGTGCCTCACGGCCAAGTCCTCGTCGTAACGGTTGGCCGGCGGTGAGGCCGGCTCGGGGGCGGTCTCCTCAAGAGCCGCGTCGCGGCTGGCCGATCCCACCCTTGGGCGGGACGAAGGCGGGGTCCCGGCCGCACCGAGGTGACCGGACACATAGCATCCCAGCCAGAAGGCCACCAGCGCCAGCGCGGCCTTGGCCAGCACCTCGCTGGCTCGCGCTCTGCTAAGCCGCAAAGCCCTCACCTCCCTGGGCGGGCGCCACTCGCTGCCGACTGCGCAGCAGCCGCTCGCGCCGGCGGCGGTAGACGACCGCGAAGATCTCGGCCACCACCTGATAGAGCGCCTCCGGCACGAAGCTGCCGATGGCGACCTGCTCGAAGAGGCTGCGGGCGACCGGCGGGTTCTGCGTGACCGGGATACCGTAGGTCCGCGCCAGCTCAATGATGCGGCGCGCGATGGCGCGCTGGCCCTTGGCGACGACACGGGGGGCCGGCATCTCGTTGGCATCGTAGCGAAGGGCGACCGCGATGTGCGTCGGGTTGGTCACAACCACGTCAGCGCTCGGCATCTCGGGCAAGATGCCCTGCTCCAGCAGGCCACGGGCAAGCTGTCGCCGCCGGGCGCGCACCTGGGGATCGCCCTCGGTCTCGCGCAGCTCGCGGCGGACCTCGTAGCGTGTCATGCGCAGGGACTTCTCGTGCTCCCACCACTCGTAGGCATAGTCGGCCGCTCCCAGGATCAGAAGCACCGCGCACGACTTGAGGATCATCTCGCCGGCGATGGAAACCACCGCCGCGGTCATCGGCCCAAGCTCCATCGCGCCCATGCCGACGAGGACATCCGCGCGCGCCCGAAGCACCCAGGCGCAAACTCCGAGTATCACGCCGACCTTGATGATGCCCTTGAGCGTGGCGACAGCGCCGCGCCAACTGATCAGGCGTTTGAAGCCGGACCCAGGGTTGAGGCGGTTCCAGTCGGGCTGAAGGGCGCTCGGCGCGAAGAGCAGGCGCGTCTGACCCAGGCTGGGCAGCACCGACCCCAGCAGCGCCGCCAGCATCAGGGGCCCCAGCATGGCCGCCAGCGCCGGCAGGAGGTGGCGATACAGGGTCATGACTTGCTGCGGGTTCGCCTCCCCCTCCGGGTTCAGCGAGAACGCGCTTCCCAGCAGGTTCAGCAGATCGTCCGCGATGGAGTGCCCGGCCAGCCGCCAGACCAGGTAGATGGCAAGCAGCCCCAGCGCGCGTGAGAGGTCCACGCTGTGCGCCACCTGACCCTTCTCGCGGGCCTTGCGCCGCTTGCGTTCCGTCGGTTGTTCGGTACGTTCTTCGGTAGCCATCTCAGAACCTAGTGTTTGCTCTCACAGCTCACGCCGCCTCGGCAACGGGCCGGCGCGGCAAGCACGCGGCGCGACTGCCATGCACTGGCTTGTAGGTCGGGCTTTCTAGCCCGACTCAGCCAACGACCAAGGAGTCGGGCTAGAAAGCCCGACCTACGAACGGCATCCTTTCGCGGCCAATCAATACAACACGAGTTGCGGGAGACAGCACTAAGAGACCCCTCTCACTATGAGGTGCAAGTACTTGCTCATAAGGTCAACGATCCAGCCGAGGTTGCGCCACAGCAGGGGCACACCCAGCGCCGCGAGCAGGATGCCCATCGCGATCTTAGCCGGTATGCCGACGATGAAGACATTGATCTGCGGCACCGCTCGCGCCACCAGGCCGAAGGCCAGATCCGCGAGCAGCAGAGCCGCAATGATCGGCCCCGCGAGTCGCAAGCCCAGCGCAAATACCGACTCCCCAAGGTCCGCGACCACCTCCCCCAGGCCCGGGTCGTAGCTGAGGCAGCCTACCGGGGCGATGCTGAAGCTCGCCGCGATCCCGCGCAGCAACTCGTGGTGACCGTTGAGCTGGATGAAGAGGATGAAGGCGATCAGGTAGTAGACGGTGCTGAGAATGCCCGACTGCTCGCCGGTGGTCGGGTCGAAGAGTTGCCCCGCGCGCAGGCCGACCTGAAGGTCGAGTATTTCGCCGCCCATCCGGGCCGCCTCCAGCAACACGCGCAGGGCAAAGCCCAGAGCGGCGCCGAAGGCCAACTCCGCGAGACAGGTCTCGATGTACGTGCCAAGGTCCGACACAGGCGGCGTTTCGCGCACACAAACCGGCACGAGAATCCAGGCTAACGCCATGGCAAGCCCGACACGCACGCGCGCCGGCACCCGCTCGCTGCCGAGGCCAGGCGCGAAGAAGACGACGCCCGCTACCCGCAGTCCGGCGGGCAGGAGGGCAACGAATCTCTCAAGTATCAGGCTGACTATGTCTGTCATTCTCGTTCTGTTCCCCGGGGCTCTGCCCGTATTCGGGCACACGCAGACAATGTCGTTCGTAGGTCGGGCATCCTTGCCCGACTCGTCAGTCATTTCCTCGGTGGCCAACGGAGTCGGGCAAGGATGCCCGACCTACGCGGCCGCCGCCGCCAGCCCAACTGAGCCAAGTGACCTCACCCGCATCTCCGGCACGATCTCCTGATGCGACAACACCGCCAGATCCGGGAAGTTGCGCGCTAGCAGGGCGCGCAGATGCCGGCGTATCGGCGGCGCGGCGAGTACCGCAGGCGGGTACCCACGCGCAAGCATGTCCTCGACGGCGTGGTTGGTGGCCTCCAGCAACTGCTGCAGAGCGGATGGCTCCAAGATGCAGATCTCCCCGTGCGGCGTATCCACCAGCGCCTCGCTTATCTGCGCCTCGAGCACCGGGTCCATGATGTAGACGTAAAGCTGACCGTCCTCGCTGCGGTTCTTCTCGCAGATCGTGCGGCCCAGGGCGGCGCGCACGAACTCGATGGCCTCGGTCAGGCTCTCGGTGACGCGCAGGCCGTCGGCCAGAGCCTCGACGATGGTGGAGAGGTCCAGGATGGGCACGCCCTCCTCCAGCAGCGCGCGCAGCACCTGATGAAGCTGGCCCACGGAGGCCAGGTCAGGTATCAGTTCGTTCACGGCGGCGGGGTTGGTCTGCCGGAGTTGGTCAAGCATCAGTTGCACGTCCTGGCGACTGAGAACTTCGGAGCCGTGTTGCTTGATCAACTCGCTCAGGTGTGTCGCCAGCACCACGTCAGGCTCCACCACGGTGTAACCTCGCGCCTCGGCGATGCTCCGCTGCTCCGGCTCGATCCAGTACGCCGACAGACCGAAGGCGGGCTCAGTGACGGAGGCGCCCGGAAGGGCATCGAGGCCTTCCCCGGACGCAATCGCCATGAGGCGTTTGAGCTGCAGCGCGCCCTCGGCGATTACGGAGCCGCGCAGCAGGATCCGGTACGCGTAGGGGTCGAGGCCCATGTTATCCTGGATGCGAACCGGCGGGACAATGAGGCCAAGCTGGTTAGCGCACTGCTCGCGGATCGCGGCGATGCGGGCCAGCAGCCCGCCCTGAAGCCGCTCGTCCACCAGCGGGATGAGGCCGTAGCCTATCTCGATGCCGAGGCGGTCCGGGGCAGGCGCTGTGAACAACTCCTCGTGGGCCGAGGGCCCCTCGCGGGTCTCCTCCGTATCCGACTCAGGCGCGGCGCCCTGGTGGCTTACGTAATATGCTATCAGCCCCGCGATCGAGCCGACGAGGAAGAAACTGACCTTGGGCAGCCCCGGAACCATGCCGAAGAAGACGAGCATGACGGCGACGATGGCTACCGCCCGCGGCTGGGCGAGAACTTGAGCTATCACGTCCCTCCCCAGGTCCTGCTCGGAGGCGGCACGGGTGACAACCAGGCCCGTGGCGGTGGAGATGAGCAACGCGGGTATCTGACTTACCAGGCCATCCCCGACCGTGAGCAGCGCGTAGCGCTGCAGCGCCTCGCCGGGCGCCAGGCCCAGGCGCGCCACGCCGATGATCAGGCCCGCGACGATGTTTATGAGCACGATGATGATGGCCGCGATGGCGTCGCCGCGCACGAACTTGGTGGCGCCGTCCATCGCCCCGTAGAAGTCGGCCTCGCGCTCGATACTGCGGCGGCGAACCCTAGCCTCATCCTCCGTGCTCAGGCCCGCATTGAGGTCGGCGTCAATCGCCATCTGTTTGCCGGGCATCTCGTCCAAGGTGAAGCGCGCAGCGACCTCGGCCACGCGCTGGGAGCCGCTGGTGATGACCACGAACTGAATCACCACCAGGATGAAGAACAGGATCATCCCCACCACGAGGTCGCCGCCGACCACGAAGTTGCCGAAGGCCTCGATCACCCTGCCGGCGTGGGCGTGCAGGAGGATGAGCCGGGTGGACGAGATGTTCAGAGCCAGCCGGAACAGCGTCGCCACCAACAGCAGCGAGGGGAAGACCGCAAACTCCAGCGGCTCGCCCACGTACATGCTGACCAGCAGAATGCACAGTGCAAGGCCGAAGTTGAGGGTCAGCAGCATGTCCAACACGAACGGGGGCAGCGGGATCAGCATCATGGCGACGAGGCCGATGATGCCCAGGGCCATCATCACGTCGCTTTGTTGCAGGGCGCGTTGGAGTATCGAGACCGTCACCGTCATTCCTCCGGACGTGGAGGCTGGCTTGCCCGCTGCTGCCGTTAGCCGTCGTTGGCTGTCGTTAGCGCGGCGCGGATCGTGACCGCGCAGCGGCCGTAGAGCGCTTGCACCTCGTCGGGCGGCACCTCAAGCAACTCCACGATCTCCGGGAAGCTGAGCCTCTCCTGGAAGTACAGGGTGAGCAGCTTGGCTTGCGGCGGTCGCAAGCCAGCGATGGCGGAAGCGAGGTCGGCACGCTGCGCCGGGCTGAGCTGCCCCACGGGAATCATCCGCTCCGGGCTGACCCCGAAGACTAACCCCGCCTCCACGAAGGCATCCTGAAGATCATCGGTGTCGAGGCCAAGCTCGGCAGCGAGGTCCTCGTCCACGCGCGGGTCGCATCGGCAGGCGGCGGCGCACAGGGGCTCGACCCGCCGCGACCAAGCAGATCGAAACCACCCGGTGCCCTGGGCCCAGCGTCGCAAGTCCTCCAGGATCTGCCGCGCAGTCACCTCCTCGAACCGCGTCTCGTCCATCCCTGCGTGCTCAGTTGCCTCGATGAGCGTCATCAGGCCCCGGCCTATCAGGAGGCTCTCGTCCAGGTACGGCGAGAGCTGCGCGCCGAGGCGACCGATGGCTACCTTGACGAGATGAGGGAACCTCTGTACCAGCTCATGACGGCTCGCCAGGCTCTCGGGCGAGCCGTGCAAGAGCGCCCGCGAGGTCGGGCAGTGATTGTGATAGGCCAGGTCGCGATAGGTCGCGAGGGCTTCCAGCGTCATGCGTTGTCTCCTTTGAAGCGACTACTGACATCCGACCACTGATATCTGATCACCGGTATGCGACCACCAATATCCGGCTAACGACAACGGACAATGATATCTATCTACGGGGGGCGCTGAGATTTGCCCCCCTGAGAGGGGCGCCGGCATTTGCCCTCCCTGAGAGGGGCGCCGGCATTTGCCCTCCCTGAGAGGGGCGCCGACATTCTTGTCGGCGGCCGTTTGTCGTTTGTCATCTCAACAACCTTCCGCGACACGAATGTGGCGACTCCTCTGAGAAGGGTGTGCCGTTAGCGGTTCCCCAGTGCCCATTCCCCATTCCTCGCCGATAGCTGTTGCCGTAGTGCTAGCGCACAAACTCCGGCAGGCGCGCGAACAGGTCCCCGGAGAAGCTGACCAGCGAGCGCAGCATCCACGCGCCGCCCACAAGTATCGTGAGCGCGATAGCCAGTATCTTGGGCACAAAGGTAAGCGTCATCTCCTGAATCTGGGTGACGGCCTGCAGGATGCTGATGGCGACGCCCACCACTAGCGCCACGCCCAGGATGGGCCCGCCCAGCTTGAGCGTGACGATGAAGATGTCTCTTGTCAGCGCCAGAAAGATGTCGCCGGACATGAGTGCTCCTCCCAGTACCGACCTCGGATTACCGACTACGGACTACCGACTGACGGCAACGGACAATGACATCTATTTACGGGGGCGCCGACCTTTCTCCCCCCTGATAGGGGCGCCGAGATTCTTGTCGGCGGGCCTTTTTCCTTTCTCACCCCAACAACCTTGCGCGACAAGAATGTCGCGCCTCCTGCAAGAGGTGTGTGCCGTTCGCCGTTCGCCGTTCGCCGTTAGTCGGATGTCGGTGGTCGGTAGTCGGTCGTTACCTGAAACTCAGCACCACCGATTGCGTGATCAAATGCCACCCATCCACCATCACGAACAGCAGTATCTTCACCGGCAGCGATATCATCACCGGCGGCACCATCAGCATTCCCATGGACATGAGACTGCTGGCGACTACGATGTCAATGACCAGGAAGGGCACATAGAGCACGAAGCCCATCTGGAACGCGGACTTCAGCTCGCTAACGATGAAGCTGGGCATGATAACGCGGAAGGGAACCTCTGCGGCGGTGGCGGGCGGCGGCAGGTGAGCGATCTCGACAAAGAGCGCCAAGTCCTTCTCGCGCGTCTGCCGGAACATGAAGTCGCGCAGCGGCGCGCCAACGGCAGCGAGAGCCTCTTCAGAGGTGACCGCGCCAGCCAGATAGGGCTTGACGCCCTGCTCGTTCGCCTGCTTGAGCACGGGCTGCATGATGAAGAAGGTCAGGAATAGCGCGAAGCTCACCAGCACGGCGTTAGGAGGCGTCTGCTGGGTGCCCAGGGCACTGCGCAGAAAGCTGAGCACGATGATGATGCGCGTGAAAGAGGTCAGGGTAATCAGCAGCGCCGGGGCGAGTGAGAGCACGGCCAGGCCAAGCAGGATGCGGAGCGTCAGCACGATCTGCTCCGGCTGGTTAGAGGTCCACTGGGAGGGTATCACCGGCAGTTGCGGCGTTTGCGCATGGGCGTGCGGCGCCACGAGCATGAGCAAAGCCAGGCCCCAGAGGGCGGCGGGCACTGCCCGGCGTGCGACGCCCTGCCCCCATGATAGGAGGGCCGACATTCTCCAGGGGTGGCGACATTCCTGTCGCCGGGCGACGTCGGCCGACATTCTCCAGGGGCGGCGACATTCTTGTCGCCGGGCGACGTCGGCCGACATTCTCCAGGGGCGGCGACATTCCTGTCGCCGGGCGACGTCGGCCGACATTCTCCAGGGGCGGCGACATTCCTGTCGCAGGGCGACGTCGGCCGACATTCTCCAGGGGTGGCGACATTCCTGTCGCAGGGCGACGTCGGCCGACATTCTCCAGGGACGGCGACATTCTTGTCGCCGAGCGAGGTCGGCCGACATTCTCCAGGGGCGGCGACATTCCTGTCGCAGGGCGACGTCGGCCGACATTCTCCAGGGGCGGCGACATTCTTGTCGCCGAGCGACGTCGGCCGACATTCTCCAGGGGCGGCGACATTCTTGTCGCCGAGCCGCGTGCTCAATAAGAATGTCGCGCCTCCTAGCCACAAATGCGCGCCTCACGATCAGGACTCCTCCAGCTCACGAAGCAGTTTGTCCCGTCGCTGGGCCCAGGCGTCGGGGTCGGAGACTACGTCGGGCCGCACGGCCCGCGTGGACAGGGGCACGTGAACGATGTTCAGCTCGTCCCTATCGGCTCCGGGGCCGCTGGGGACCGAGGTGAACCTGGATGTGCCCACGGGCAGGTCCGTGCCCAGGTCGGAGAGATGCTCGATGCTGCCGTCGCTCTCTGCCAGCAGGAACCGGCGCCCCTCAACCGAGACGATGTAGAGCTTGGCATCCGCCCCCAGCGCGAGGACCTCCTCCAACCGCATGCTCCCGTGGTCACCGGGTCGGCGGCTGTGCGGGTAGTGCTGCTGGGCCCAGCGCAGCGCCAGCGACAGACCGTAGGCGATCAGCACCGCGATGGTGAGCTTCCCTATCAGGTCGAGCACCGAGAGGTAGACCGGCTGCGTGGCCGGCCGTGCGCCTCCACCGCCCTCGGGCACTGCCTTCCACTGCATCTCGCCGCCGGTATCGGCTGGCGGATCAGCCCAAGCGAGGGGCGCCGCTGAGGCAAGGACCAGAGCCAAGGTGCAGCTTACAGCCAGACGCGCTTTCAATCAGGTTCACTCTCCCTGCAGGTCCGTTGCGACCCTCGTTGTTCCGTGCTGCACCAACTGGGTGATGCGATAGCCAAAGGTGTCATTAATGACCACGACCTCGCCCTTAGCGAAGAGGCTGCCGTTGACCAGCAGGTCTATCGGCTCACCGGGGAGCCGGTCAATCTCGACCACGGAGCCGGGCCGCAGCTTGAGCACCTCGGCCAACTGCAGGTCCGTGCCGCCGAGTTCCACCGTCAGCGACAGCGGCACGTCGAGCATGCGCTGGAGGTTGTCAGGGCTGGGTTGGGCGTCCGCCTGTGTTGGCGGCGCCGAGGCGCCCGGGTCAGGTGCGAGCTGTGGTTCCTCGCGCGGGCTGGCGGACGGGGCCAGCTCAATGACCGGCGCGTCTTCATCCTGCTCATCCGCGATTTCCTCGCTTGCTGCCCCAGCTTCTTCCTCAGGGGTTTCCTGGCCCCGTTCAGCATCGGCCACCTTGGCGAGACCTCCTTCTGCGACCTATTAGGAGCGGCGACGGTCTTGTCACCGACCGACTGCGCGACAAGAATGTCGCGCCGCCTGTGAGCCCGGCCCCTCCTGCTACTGCATGACAAACGAGGTGAACAGGACGTCACTCACCCGGTAGTTCTCGAGGATGGCGTCGAGCTTCTGCTGCAAGATGCCCTTCAGCTTCTGCTGACCGGCGGCGCTACGGAGCGTCTCAAACTGCTGGTTGGAGAGCACGGCGATGGCCACGTCGCGAGCGTAGCGCTCGGCGGCAGGGGGCAGCTTCTCCTCAACCGCCTCGTCGTGGCCGTGCTTTGTCTCCTTCCTCTTGCCCCCCTCGGCTTGAGCCTCATGCACTACCAGGCAAATGTCGGTCTTGAGGTAGCGGAGTTGGCCGTCACCGCTGCGGATGTTGACCAGAAACTCGTCCCCGAGGCTAACGGTCTGCGCCGGGGCCTCGGGCTCTTGCTTCTGCTCGCCTTCCTTCCCCTTACTGCTCTCGCCGACTTCATCTCCCTGCTCCTTCTCGGTACTGGAGCCTCCCCTGAGCTGCACCGCAGCGAAGGCCCCGCCTGCCAGGACCACGACCACAATGATGATGAGCTTGAGTGGCAGCTTGCCGCTTTGCGGGTTACGATGACGCATCGGTAACTGCCTCCTTTGAATGAACCTCGCGTATTCAAGGCTGTTGGTCCACCTGATAGTAGGACAGACGCCTCGTCTGACCGTGTCTGGACTGGTGTAGGGCGGGGACCTGTTTGTCCCCCGTAGCCTTGGCGAAGGGGGGTGCCCCGCCTGCCTGGGGCGCGTCACGGGTGCGCGCCCTACCTACAACAGTGCCGACCACGTCCCAAGGCGGACATAGGCGTATCGGCGGGACGATGTTGACGGGGACCTTCTGCGGGCTAGCGGGCCTCGTCTCGGGCAACCGCGCCGGGAGCGACCGGTTCATGGCGGGGCTGGGCTTCAGCTCAGCCCCCACCTTTCGGACCAGGTCCCTGAGCCTCTCGGGCTCCTGATCTGACAGGACAACGACGTCCACGCGGCGATTGCGCTGACGGTGGGCTTCCGAGTCGTTGGGCGCCAGCGGCCGGGTAGAACCGTATCCGGCGGCGACGATGCGCAGCGGCGATATGCGCGCGCGGCGGATGAGGAAGGCCATGACGCTGGCGGCCCGGGCGGCTGACAGCTCCCAGTTGGAGGGGAACTCACGCGTGTGAATCGGCATGTCACAGGTGTGCCCCTCAACGCGCAGTTGGAACGGCACCTCATAGAGCACCGCGCCGATCTCCCTGAGTATGCGCTGGGCCTGAGCGGTGAGCGTGGCCGTCCCCCGGGGGAACAACACCCGCGTCTCCTTCAGGCGAAGCGTGACCCGGCCATCGCTCTGCACGACCTCAACAGCATCCTTCAGTTCATCCGGCAGGTTCTGCTTGACTTGCTGCGTGATGCGGTTAGCGAGGCTCGCGCTGCCTACCACGCTGCCGGGCACGGCGCCGTCCAGCAGCCCTGCCCCACCCCCCAAGAAGCTGGGTCCGCCGGACGCTGCCGCACCCGCAAAGGGGCTTGCGCTTCGGCCGCCGCCGAAGGTGGTGCCCATGGCCCCGGCCAACTCCTGGAACTTATGCAGGTCCACCACCGACATCGCGTACATCATGATGAAGAAGGCCATCAGCAGGGTGATCATGTCCGCATAGGTCAGCAACCACCGCTCGAGGTTCTCCTCTTGGTCTTCTCCGCTACGACGCTTTCGCTTGCCGCTCAACGTCCTCGTCCTCCGACGCGCTCCCGCCCTGCGACTGCTCGAGCCTATCCCGGTGCTTGGGCGTTATGAAGGCTTTGAGGCTCTCTGCAACGATGATGGGGCTGGCGCCTTTCTGTATTGCCCTGACGCCTTCGATGATGATCTCGCACACGAGTTGCTCCCGCTTGCTCAGCCCCTTGAGCTTGTTGCCCAGGGGGATGAAGATGATGTTGGCCGAGGCGACGCCGTAGAGGGTCGCCAGGAAGGCGGAGGCGATGGCCGGCCCCATCGAGCCGGGATCGTTCAGTTGGCCCATCATATGCACGAGACCCATTACGGTTCCGATGACACCCAGCGTCGGCGACAGCCCGCCCATGGTGAGCAGGATGTTCGCGGAGCCGCTGTGACGTTGTTCAAGCTGATGAAGCTCGGTCTCCAGCACCTCGGTCACTACCTCCGGCGCGGTGCCGTCAACCACCATCTGTATGCCCTTGACCATGAACGGGTTCGGTATGTTTTTGATGGCCTCCTCAAGCGCGAGAAAGCCGTCGCGACGCGCGGAGGTCGCCAACGCCACCATCTGCTGCGTGGTAGCCACAGGATCACGCGGCGCCGAGAAGAAGGCTTGCCGAAGGACCACGGGCAGCTTGAGGATGTCCTCAAGCCGGTTGGAGACGACCGTGGCCCCCAAGGTCCCGCCAAAGACGATGAGCGCCGCCGGTACGTTGACAAGAGCGCCCAGGTGCCCGCCCTCGATCACAACCGAGCCGAGAATTGCACCCAGCGCGATGCACAGGCCCAGCACCGTGGCGATATCCAACTAACTGATCGCCTCCGCCTATCTTGCGCAGGTCGGCCCTACCAGCCTGACACCATCCCGGGAGCCCCGACATTCTTGTCGCGGGCCGTGCCTCGGCGATCCCGCCCGATGGGCGGGACGCCGCTCCTATGGTACGCTTCAGGGGGCCCGACATTCTCATCGGGGCTAGCGGATGATGCGGCCCCACTGCGCCATGGTGGCCGGGCTGCCCGCGTCGTCCTCGGCGCGCAGGGAGCGCATGTACTCGACCGCGCGCGCGACTACCTCATCCACGCTCTCCCGGACTACGTAGCTGTTGCCGGTGGTGAGCGTTATCACGGTGTCCGGCACCGCCTCCAGCTTTTCCACCAGCAGGGCGTTGATCACCAGTTCCCGACCGTCAAAGCCCGTCACGCGTATCATGCCAATCCCCGGTTAAGCAAGTGTTGTGCCAAGCGGTTCGGAAACGCTCGAACGCCCAGGCACGCAGAAAGATGTGCGCCCGGGCGTGTTGACCTGGACTGTTGGGACCGGCTACGACTGGACAAGCCTCACCACGTCATCGAGCATGCGGTTAGCGGTAGCGATGACCCGGGTCGAGGCCTGGAAGCTCCTCTGGGTCGTGATCATCTCCACGAAGGCTCGCGTTATGTCCACGTTGGACATCTCCAGCGACTGACTGACGATATGCCCGCGGCCGCCGACGCCGGCGGCGCCGATAGTGACGACGCCCGCGGCGGGCGCCTCTTCGTAGATGTTGGCGCCGGTCCGCCTGAGGCCGCCCACGTTGGGGAAGTTCGCTAGCGCTACCTGGGCCAGCGTCTGAGTGCGGCCGTCGGAGAACTGCCCTTGGACGATACCGTCCTGAGCCATCTGCACGGATACCAGGGCGGCGGGAGGCCGACCGTCCTGCGAGGCGACCGCTACGCTGCTCGCCTGAGAAAGCTGGGTTAGTTGAGCCAGAGAGATGTCCACCGACTGCGGCGAGGTCGCGCCGTTGGTCAGCGTCAGGTCCAGGGCTACGGAGTCGGTACCCGTGAGCCGGCCGTTAGCGTCGAAGGTGAGGGTGGCGGAGGCCGAATCGGCTCCGTAGATGGCTTCGCAGGTCCACTCATTCGGGTTGGCTGTCCTGGTGAAGGTCGCCGCAATCTCGTGCATGGTGCCGAGTGAGTCGTAGACCCCTACTGTCGTCGTGATCTGGTCGCCCTCCGCAGCGGTCGCATCGAGGTTGCCGACAACGGTGGCGTTCTCCGTTGCTTCCGCCGGCCACAACTCGCCTACCTGAAAGGTGAGGTCAGAAGTGCCACCAGTCGAGTCAACCTGACCGTCGGTGGCCATCCAGCCCTGAACTCGGAAGCCGGTGGTGGCTCCGACCAGGGTGTTGGTGTTGTCGAGGATGAAGGCTCCGTCGCGGGTGTAGAAGGTGCCCGCGCCATCGGAGAGGACGAACATGCCATGCCCGTCGACGGCGGCATCCAGCGCCTGCCCGGTGCGCTCCAGCGAGCCCTGGCTGTGCCGCACCTGCACGCTGCCCAGGGAGACGCCGCTGCCAATCTGCATGGGGTTGAGACCGCCGAGGCCGAGGTCGCTGCCAGCTCGGCCCCCTCGCAAGGTCTCGTAGAGAGCGTCCGAGAAGGTCACGCGCGCCTCATTGTACGCAACGGTGTCGGCGTTGGCGATGTTATTCGCCACCACGTCCAGACGGTTCTGAAAGGCAAGCGTTCCTGACAGTCCGGCGAAAAGTGCCCTGTTCATACTTCATTTCCTCCTGTCACTGCATCGTGCGTTGACCATCAGCCCAACCTGCGAACGCCATTGACGGCCTGCCCTCAGAGGTCGGATAGCACTTCCCTGATAAGCTGCTCGGGGGCCTGAACGGGCTGTGGCGGCTCGCACGGGAGCCTGAGGTCCACGCGGGCGCCCCGACCGGGCTGCGACTTGATCGTGAGCTGCCCGCGGTGCGCGACGACTATGCCGCGGGTGACGCTCAAGCCCAGGCCCTGATGAGTGCCCGGGCGGGTCGTGAAGAAGGGTTCGGTGGCACGTCGGCATACCTCCTTTGTCATCCCGGGGCCGTTGTCTTCGACCGAGATGTGGCAGTGACCGCCCTCGCGCTGAGTGATCACCGCAATATCGCCGTCGCCTTCGAGTGCCTGAATGGCGTTGAAGATGATGTTGATGAGAGCCTCACGAATCTGAGCCGCACTTCCCCACGCCAAGCAATCGGCACACAGGTGGGTGCGCAGCCGGATGCCCCGACATGCCCCGGGATCAATACAGACCTGCTGAACGAGGCGCACGACGTCGCCCGCGAGTTCGCTGAGATCCACAGGCTGCATCTCGCCGGTAATGGGGCGGGCCGCGAACTTCTCAAGCGAGCGCATCATGTCAATGCCCGCGTACGTGGACTGCTCCAGCTTGCGCTCTAGCTCCACGCAAGCGCTGTCCTCCAGCCGCTCGCCCAGGAAGTACAGGTTGCCCAGGATGGCGCTGAAGATGTTGCCGAGCGAGTGCGCCACGCCGAAGGCCATGTTCATCAGAGCTCTCATCTGCTCCACATCGTGCACGTCGTAGGGGGTGCCGAGCTTCAGCTCGGCCTGGAGGGGTCGGGCTCCAGGGGCCGAGCTAGAGCTCCGCTCCTCCAACCGCCACAGCACCGCGGCGACCGAGGAGGCGATGGGCTCCAGAACCTGCGCGGACTCGCAGCAGACCCGGTCGGCGCCACCGGCGAAGCCCAGCAAGCCGATGGGCTCCTCACGCTCGGTCGGCCGCAGCGGCAGGGCTAGCCAACTCTCAAAGCCAGCGTCACTGAGATACCCATCGAAGGCTGAGTAGGGCTCTACCTCAGCGTCGGCGCGATTCGATGACCGCTCGAAGATGCGGGTCGCCTGCGGTCCCAGGTCCCATATCTCCCCGGGATGCAGAGAGGCCTCCGAGAGCGGCGCCGCTGCCTCGACACAGAGGGCGTTGGGCTCTCGCGACGGTGCCAGCAGGAATACCTGGTCGTAGTCAAGCATGTCGTGGAGTTCCTCGGTAACTAGGACGGCGGCATTCCGCCGGTCATAGCTGCCACCGGCTGCCCGGGCTATCTTCTCCAGGCAGGAACTGTAGGACAGACGCCCTCGTCTGTCGGAAGCGTCGGCAGACGAACAAGAAGGACGAGTGAGGTCACCTGTCCTACCGACGGCGCGGAACGGCGACGCCGATGATGGCATACTCAAGCCTCCCTGAACGGTCTTGTGCGGGCAGGTGCCCTCACCTGCCCACACAGTCAACGGCGGGCAGACGAGGCGTCTGCCTGCACACTCAGGCCGTTGCCTTCACCCTGTTGTCCGTCAGGCCAACCGAAAGTATCTGATCTAGAGACAACTGCTCTTCGCCCACCACCAGCACATACCCCCGATCAGAGGTCAACTCCACGCGGTCCACGGTCCCCGAGACGCGCTCGCCGGTCTCGGCGTCAATCCATTGGACCTCGCGCCCAATCAGTGACAGCGTTGGGTTCAAGCTCTCCAGGTCCATGAGCTGCATGAGTTGCTGGTTCATCGTGCTCAACTCGGAGACCGATTGAAGCTGGGCGAGCTGACTCATGAAGTCGCTGGCATCCATCGGGTCGAGCGGGTCCTGAGCCTGCAACTGCGCTATGAGCAAGGTCATGAAATCCTGGCTCAGGGAAGTCGTCTGCGTTGGGGCAGCCTTCATCTGCGCGGTCGCTGCAGCTACGGGTGACACTCTCATCGGGACATGCTCCTCCATCTCGCAGCGCTGCCGGTCGCGGTCTGACGCGAACCGGGTCAAGCTAATACGTCTACAGTGCCGATCGGCGGTCTGCTGGTCTGCCTGAGGGCAGTCCCGCCCAGCGGGGCGGGATCGCGCGCGGCGGCAGCCAGGCCAACGGCAGCAGGCGCGAGGGCCGCGGACCGTTGCGCCCCGGCGGTGAAGTGGCCCGGCCCGCCAGCCGCGCCCTGCTGAACGTCGAAGGCGGCCACCTGGATGCCCTGGTCAAGCAATGCCTCGCGTATCTGGGCTTCGGCATCGCGCAGCACAGCCACCGTCTCGGGCCGCTCGACCAAGACCAGCGCGTGCAGGGCATGTCTGTGCATCGCCAGCTCCAGCTCGCACGCGCCCAGCTCCGGTGGATGAACCTCGAGCCGCAGGTGCTTGACCTCACCCTCCGCAGGCACAGACGAGGCGGCAATCTCGGGGATGCGGACGGCCCGAACCGGTGCAGAGGTCTCCGTGGCGCGCGACGGCGAGGGCATAAGCTCAGCCACGGCCTCAGAGCTGGCGGGCGCGGAAGCAAAGCGTTCGCGCACCGCGGGTTTCGCTGGCGGCGCCTCGATCAATGGCCCGGCGTCCGCGACCTCTCGCGCCTCCGTCAACTGCCCCGCGTCCTTGACTCTTGGCGTCCGGGCCACAGGCGAGGACGATGACGCACTCGGAGGCAGCACCCGGATTCGCGTCGCTACGGTCTGAGGGTGGCCGCGTCCAGCGCCATGTCCCCACGTAGATGGGAACGGGCCGGCCTCGGCCGCCTTCGCCTGCCCCTTCGCCAAGGCTACGGGCAACGAGACGGCTTCGGCCCCTTTGTGCGGCCCTCCCGCTGCGGCTGAGACGTCGCGCCGAGCGGCGCTTGCGCGTGGTCCCTGCACTACGGCCGATACGTCGTGCGGAGAGGCCGTACGAGGTCCTGTCCCACTCACGCCGGTCAGGGTCCAGGTCGGCGCAGGCCTTGAGGAGGCCAGGCTCAACTCGAGAGACCTGACTGCGGAGGGCGCGTCGCCCGCACGCATCTGAGGTCCTTCCGCTGAGGGCGACTTGTCGGCTGAGGTGGGTCGCGCCGCGGCTAGCATCTCAGATCGCGCTGCCAACGTAGGTGATTCCACCGGCTCACCATCAGCGCGTACGTCGCGCGTCTCTTGCCCATCCCGTCCAAGGACGGCACCGACGAGTCGGGCTGAAAAGCCCGACCTGCCAACTACACTGACGGACTCTCCACTAACACCGCCGGAGTCGGTGGGGACGGCACGGGCACTTACCTGCGGAGACGCGAGCACTGTTGTCTCGCCGACGGAGGTCGTAGGGCGCGCCACGGGCGCGTGCACGATAGACGGCCCCAGGCGGCCGCTCCATCCTGCGGTCGCCACAGTATGATCCAACGCCCTGCTCATCGCCTGCTCTATCACGGCGCGCGCGGCCGGAGTAAGGGGGGCGTCGCCTTGAGGGAGCTCAACATCAGACTCGACGTCCTGCAGGGAGGGGGGGACAGGAGTCCTTAGCACCCTCAAGGCGACAAGACTATCCGCCGATGGCACTCCCGTCACGCCAGGACTGCCCTCTGTGACTCCGCCGAGTGCCCTTGCGCCGCCCGAAGCCGTGGGGCTTGGGCGCGGTTGCCCCGGCGATGCCAGGAGGCGCCGCGTGAGGCCCTGCGCACCGAGGCGGGAGGACCGAACCTGGCCCATTTCCCTCCAACCGGGGGCCGACTTCGGGCGTCTTGCGCAGGCGAGGGCGTCTTCCCGCCCAAGGGGCGGGATCAGCCGGCCCCTCCATGGGACAGATGTCGTTGGCTCAACTAGTCCCGTCCCAGTGCCCCTAGCGGTCAACTCAGGGAACGGAGCAAAGGCAGCGGTGCGATCCGGCGCGTTGGCCGGGATCGGCGCTGATCCCGCCCGCCGGGCGGGGCCGAGAGGAGGCGAGACTGCAATCGGCAAGCTGGGGACGGGAGCTAGCGCACTCATCTGGGCCGAGGAGGGGGAGGGTCGCAGCAGGGAGGAGGCGGCGCTGCCCGGGAAACGTGCAGCTAGGTACCGAACGCCGGCTGCGACCGTTTCCCCCTCGACGGCGCGATGCAGCCCTGTTGGCTGCGGTGGTTTTCCAGCCTTGCCTATCGGCGATACGGCGTCCGCGCTTGCCTGTGAACACTCCCCCTGAGCCTCGGCGGAGCGAATCGGCGCCTCCGGCGGGGTGGCAGGCTGCCCGAGCAACGTACTATGCAGCAGGGCAGCAAAGTCGTTGCCACCGGCGATGAGGTTGTGCTGATCTGTCGTCGCGCGATCCCGCCCGCTGGGCGGGTTCGGCAACAGCAGGTACGGTATGAAAGCAGTGGCTGGGCTCATTGACTGCCTCTGTCGGCCGGTGCGCTTTGCTCGGCGAGATACTCCGCGACGCGTCTGACGTAGGCCTGAGTCTCGCGGTAAGGTGGGACGCCGTCATATCTTGCGACCGCGTTCGGACCCGCGTTGTAAGCGGCGAGCGCTAAGGTGAGGTCGTTGAACCGGTCAAGCTGTTCGCGCAGGTAGCGGGTGCCCGCGTCCAGGTTCTGAGCCGCATCATAGGGGTCTGTCACGCCCAGGGCGCGAGCGGTCCCGGGCATGAGCTGCATCAGGCCCATGGCGCCCGCTGATGAGGTGCAGCGAGGGTCGTAGTCGGATTCGGCGCGGACAACCGCGTGGACGAGGTCAGCGCTGACGCCGTGCTTGGCGGCTGCGCGCCTTATGAGATCGTCGAAGTCACCGGCGATGGGCGGGCGTCGGGGAGCTGATGTTCCTGAAGTTGCGCGGTTGAGGTGGGCTTCGAAGCTTGACCCGGGGACCCGGCGGGGAAAAAGGGGACAGTCACCTGTTTCCCTGTCACGGGTGGTGACGAGCGGAAGCGAAGAGAGGGAAACAGGTGACTGTCCCCCTTTTCCCAACTCCCGAAGCTGGGAGCGGATCTCAGCCACGCGGCTAAGCACTGCTGGCAGGCGACTGTTCACTTCTGCCCCCTGAGTCGTTCACGCAGCGCTACGGACAAGGTCCATTGAAGCTACGCGGCACGCCTGGCGGCGGGACGGATGCCGCGCAGTGCCCTGTCCTTGTGCCCGGAAAAGCTGGTAACCGCCACCTCGTCCAGCAGGCGGTGCTCGCGCCGAAGCTCCGCCCGCCGATGCTCCCGCTCGCGCCGCTCCCGGAGGCGCTCGAGCGTCTTGCGCCTTTGCGCGGCGGTGATGACCTCCTGGCGGCGCTGTTCGCAGACCTCGTTGGCTTGGGCGAGGCGCTGCCGGTAGAGCTCAATGAGCTGCCTGAGTTGCGTGAGGTAGTCCTCCGAGTACCCGATCTGCGCCATCTCGACAGCCGCGCCCCGCGCCGTGATGTCTTCACGGACAGCGGCTATTGCCTCCCGGTACCGGGCCTGCGTGTCGCGCAGGTGCGCCCGGATGCCATCCGCCACCCGCTGGGCCTCGGCGAGGCGCTGCTGCGCCGCCTCTTCCTCCTGGCGGCGCAGATCAAGAGCAGTCTGCAGGGAGAACTCGAACTTGCGCACGGGTCCCACTCTCACGAAGTTCGGCGCTGGAAACGCACTTCGCTCAGCTTATGACCATGTATCGGCGTGATGACCCAGAACTTTAGCCCCCATTAATCCGGTAGGTCGGCCTGCGCCTGCCGGTTCCCGCGTACCTCCTCGCCAGCCGAGGGCTTGCCCTCAGTGTGGAGCGTAAGCGCTCCGCTGCGACGGACGGAAGGGAAGCGCCTGGCGGCCCCAAAGAGCTAAGTCCGGACACTGACCTGACCTTGTGCAGCAGGGCTGAAGGGCGGCAAAAGGGGGGGAGGAGCGGCGAGGGGGGATAGTGCAGGGCCGGCGACATTCTTGTTGCCGGTCGTTGAGCCAACAGGAGTAGGAGGCGTAGGGCAGCCCGACAAGAATGTCGGGCCTCCGGGAGAATATCGGGTCCCCTGAGGGATAGTACAGGGGCGGCGACATTCTTGTCGCCGGTCGTTGAGCCAGGAGGAGTAGCAGGCTTAGGGCAGCCCGACAAGAATGTCGGGCCTCCGGGAGAATGTCGGGCCCCCTCAGGGATAGTACAGGGCCGGCGACATTCTTGTCGCCGGTCGTTGAGCCAGCAGGAGTAGCAGGCTTCGGGCAGCCCGACAAGAATGTCGGGCCCCCTGAGGGATAGTACAGGGCCGGCGACATTCTTGTTGCCGGTCGTTGAGCCAACAGGAGTAGGAGGCGTAAGGCAGCCCGACAGGAATGTCGGGCCCCCGGGAGAATGTCGGGCCCCCTGAGGGATAGTACAGGGGCGGCGACATTCTTGTCGCCGGTCGTTGAGCCAACAGGAGTAGCAGGCTTAGGGCAGCCCGACAAGAATGTCGGGCCCCCGGGAGAATGTCGGGTCCCCTGAGGGATAGTACAGGGCCGGCGACATTCTTGTCGCCCATGCCCGCCCGGGGCGCAGCGCCGCGACCGGGCTTACGCATCGTCCGCCTCCCGCTCAAGGTTGGCGGCGGCCACGAAGCTGTCAAGAGCATGAAGCCGAGGGCGGCGCATGGGGGTGGACTGCTCGGTGGGGGGTGGCGCTGACTCCGCCGAAGGCCTGGGCGGAACCTGCACGGCGGCCTTGAGTTGAGAGAGCGTGTCGTCGAAGCTGATGCGCTCATCGGCGCCCTGGCGCAGGAAGTCGTTTATCTGTCTGCGCAGGGCGATGGCGCGGTCTATCTCCGGGTTACTGCCGGCCACGTAGGCGCCGAGGTTAATAAGGTCCTCCGCTTCGCGGTAGGTGGCGACTGCCTCGCAAAGCTGGCGGGCGGCCTCCTGATGCTGCGCGGCGGTGATCTCGGGCATGAGCCGGCTGACGCTGTCGAGCACATCCACGGCCGGGTAGTGCCCCTGGTTGGCCAGGTCACGCGACAGCACGATGTGCCCGTCGAGGATGCCGCGAGCCGTATCGGCTATCGGCTCCGTCATGTCATCACCCTCCACGAGTATGGTGTAGAGGGCGGTGATGCTGCCCTTCTCCGACATCCCGCTGCGCTCCAGCAGCTTGGGCAGCATGGCGAAGACCGAGGGCGTGTAGCCGTTGCGCGTCGGCGGCTCGCCGGTGGCGAGGCCGACCTCGCGGCTGGCCCAGGCGCAGCGCGTCAGCGAGTCCATCATCAGCAGCACGTCGTGCCCTCGATCACGAAAGAACTCGGCGACGGCGGTGGTCACCTGCGCTCCCAGCAGCCGAACCAGGGGCGGCTGATCGCTGGTGGCGGCGATGACCACGGAGCGTTGAAGTCCGCGTTCGCCGAGGGTTGCTTCTACGAACTCCCGCACCTCCCGGCCGCGCTCGCCGACCAGTCCGATGACATTGATGTCGGCCTCGGTGTTGCGAGCGATCATCCCCAGCAGGGTGCTCTTGCCGACCCCGGAGCCGGAGAAGATGCCGATGCGCTGGCCCTTCCCGCAGGTCAAGATGCCGTCAAGGGCCCGCACACCCAGGGCCATCGGCTCAGTGATGCGGCGCCGCTGCATGGCCTGCGGCGGCGCGGAGTCCACGGGCAGGAAGACCTCCGGCGCCGGCGCGGGCTTGCCGTCCATGGGGCGACACAGGCCGTCGAAGACGCGCCCCAGCATATCCTCGCTAACCGGCACGGTCATGGCCTCGCCGGTGGCGAAGACCTGGCTGCCGGCCCCTATCTCCTTGGTCTCCCCAAGCGGCATCATGAGAAGTCGCTCATCACGGAAGCCCACGACCTCAGCGACGATGTGATCGCCACGAGCGGTCGAGATCTCGCAGAGCTCCCCGACGCGCGCCGGCGGCCCCTCGGACTCAATGACGATGCCGATGGACTGAACCACCCGGCCCGTGCGGCGGATGGTGTCAACACCGCGCAGCCGTGAGCGCAGCTCTCGGTAGAGGTCGTCGTTCATTATCCTGCCTTCAGGAGGCGGTCTACCTCTTCGCTCAGCAACTGCAACTGGGTGTCAATGCGCGCGTCGAACTTGCCGCGCTCGGTCTCAACCAGGCATCCCCCCGGAAAGATCTGCTCATCGGCGATGATCTGCAGCTCCTCGACCGGCCCCAAGGCGGCGAGGAGCGTCTGCTGAGCCTCCCGCACCAACGGCTCATCGCTAGGACTGATACGCACGGTGATCTGGTTCGCGCCGGCGGCCTGTTCCAGCGTCTCGCGCACCACGGCCAAGACGATCTCGTCGTCAGCCTCCAACTTGCGCCGGATGACCTTCTCAGCCATGGCCGCGATGAGCGAGAGCATCTCCTCCTCGATCTCGGCCAGGCGCTGCTCAAAGGCCTCGCGAAGCTCTTGCAGCAACCGATCTCGCGCTTGCTCGAAGGCGGTCGCCTGTTCGGAGGTGACGGCGCGGACAGCCGCCTCCAGCTTCTGGTGAGCCTCCTGCGCAGCCTGCTCCTTGATCTGTTGCCGGATTTCCTCGGCCTGTCGGCGTGCGCTTTCCAGCAGGCGGTCCGCAGCAGCCTGCCGCTGAGCGCTGGTAGCCGGACTCTCACGAAGCGCTGAGTGCTGGGTCCCCCCGGAGGTGACGACGGCGCAGAGCGATATCGGTACGAACTCCGCCGTCTTCAGCTCGAACTCTTCGCTGAGCTCCGGCCAGTAGTAGGTCTCGACACGCTCGGCATCAGCCATCTCAGGCGCTCACCACCTAACCCTCATCAGGAGGATTCATCCACCCCCGGAGCTGCTCGGCGAAGACCTCGGGCGCTTCCGCGCCGATGCTGGAGAGATCAGAGATGAGGTCGGGTTCGATGGGCTCCTCGGAGGGCGTAGGCGCTATCTCCTGGGCCAGCTCAGCAGCCTCCGGCTGGGTGGCGGATATCTCCTCCGCCTGCTGAGCGGCGAGCGGAAGCGCCGAGAGCCGACGCAATACCATGTAGAGCGCCGCGGCGACCATCGCGGCGGTGATGAGGAAGGAGCCGTAGTGAAGCGCGCTGCGCATGGTGCGCTCGCGAGCGCGGTCGGCCTGATAGGCCTCAGCCAGCTTCGCCTCCTCCTCGGCGGCCTTGAGCGCGTCAATCTTCATGGTCTCGACGGTCACCTGATCGCCGCGCTCCGAGTCAATACCGGCGGCGGCGGTGATGACACTGCGGACCTTCTCCATCACCGAGGCGCCCAGGTCCTCGTCAATCACCGCGGCCACCGTCAGGCGCTGGAGCTGTCCCGGGGGCTTGTGTATCTCCTCGACATTGCGCGAGTACTCATACTCCCGGCTCTCGTGCTTGTGTGAGTATTTGCCGCCCTGCTGGCTGGTCTCAGAGGGCGCGCTCGCGACAATGCCCGCCGCGCCACCGACCTCCGGAGACACGCCCGTGTAAGTCTCCTCCGTGGTTTCCTCGTGCGTGACCAGGGCTGAGGGCGTCGCGGGCTCCAGGCTCTGCCTGGTGACATCCTGAGACTGAAAGTCCAGTTGAGCCTGGACTCTGACCACGGACTTGTGCGGCCCCAGCACTGCGTCCAGCATGGACTGAATGTGCTCGCGCAGGCGGTCCTCGTAGGAGCGCCGCGCCTCAAGCTGCGCCAGGGTCTGCAAGCCTCCGGCCTGCCCTGAGCCGCCCGAGAGCAGCCGCCCCGCCGTGTCCACCACCGTGACGGCGTCCGACCCCAGGTTCGGTACCGCGCTCGCGACAAGCTGCGTGATGGCCGCGACCTGCGCGGGCGTGGTCCTGCCACCGCTCAGCCCTAGCACAACCGCGGCGCTCGCGGGCTGCTGCTGGTCCGTGAAGAGTCGCTCCTCGGGCAGGGCGAGGTGCACACGCGCCGTGCTGACCTGATCCAGCGTCGTGATGCTGCGCTCGAGCTCCCCCTGCAGGGCGCGCTGCAGGCTGACGTTGTTCTGCAGGTCACTGGTCGAGAAGCTCGCGCGGTCAAAGAGTTCAAAGCCGACCACGCTGCTATGTGGCAGTCCCTTGCCCGCCAGCGCCAGGCGCAACTCGTAGAGCTTCTCCTGCGGCACCTGCACCGTGCTGCCGCCGGAGCTGAGCCGGTAGGCCACGCCCTGCTCGCGCAACTGCTCGACCACCGCCGCCGCGTCCTCGTCCGACAGGCCCGTGTACAGCGCCACGAATACCGGCCGGCTGGCCCAGTAGGCCATGCCGATGAGGCCGGCGGTGATGGTAAGCACAAGCGCCACCAGGCTGATCTGCTGGCGGCGGCCCATTTGTCCCCAGAAAGCGGCTATTTGATCCAGCATCAGGATTCTATCGCGCTCTCACTTGGCGCTGTTTCTCAGGCCAACCGGGTCGGGCAGGAATGTCCGGCCTACGAACCGCCTGAGGCTGCTGCCACCGTTAGCGGTTTCTCGCCAGGAGTATCGGTCCTAGCTGGCTGGTGGGTGTACAAGTGTTTTTCAGTGTAGGGCGCGGACCTGTTTGCCCCCCGTGGCCCGGACCTTCGCGAGGGGGGTGCCGCGCCGCATTGAGAGTCGGGCTAGGAAGCCCGACCTACGCGGGCCGGGAGCCGTTGGGGGGGGCGGGCCTCAGCCCGGCCCGCAATGCTTGGTTAGACCCTGACAACACACAACCCAACTATGATCAACTCAACCAACACCAAGAACGATGCTCCTGGGTTTCTTGCTTCTCGCTTCCGCCGTTCCCTTTGCCCGCGCTCTCACACTTGCATCCGCGAGATTTCCTTGTAGGCCTCGATAGCGCGCTGGGTTACCTGCGCAGTCAGGCGTAGAGCCAGGTCAGCTTTCTCTAAGGCAATGACCGCCTCGTGGAGGTCCTCCGCGTCCCCGGTCGCGACCCGCTCGGTTGCCACGTCGGCCTCCTGCTGAAGGGCGTTGACGGCGCGCAGCGCCTTCGCCAGCAGTTCGGTGAAGCTGCCGCCCAAGTCGTCCGTGGCGGGGGCTGCCTCCAGCCCCCGCATTGCGGCCCGCGTGGGGGGCGAGGGCGCCGCCCGCCGCGATCCCGGAGACTGAAGGCGCGGCAGTTCCGAGCGCTTGAGCGGGATGGTTCCGGTGTCGGTGGCTTGTATCCGCAACTGACTTCATTCCCTCCAAGGCGTTTGTGGGCGGGGCTGCCCCCACCCCCGCATTCCTGTCCGTGCGGGGGGCGAGGGCGCCCCCGTCACCCTCATGCCAGGATACTAAGGCACTGCCGCAGCATGTCCCGTCCCGCGCGGAAGGCTACGGCGTTGGCCTGGTAGGCGCGCGTCGCAAGCAGCATGTCCGCCATCTCCGTGGGCAGGTCCACGTTGGGCATGGACACATAGCCCTCCTCATCCGCGTCTGGATGGCTCGGATTGTACACGCGCGGCAGCTCGCCCTCCGCCGGCTCGACCGCGACTACGCGCACGCCCAGGCGCCGCGGCGCGATCCCACGCGCTCCGAAGCGCCGACCCGGGGGCATCCGGGAGGCGCTGAGCACAACCTGGCGACGCCGGTAAGGCCCGCCCTCGTCGCCGCGCGTGCTCTCCACGTTGGCGATGTTTTCGCTGATTACGTCCAGCCTCGTGCGCTCGGCCCTGAGGCCGGAGGCGCTTACTCTCATGCCCGTGAATACACCCATCTCTAGCCTTTCCTCCCGTCGCCGATAGCGGTCCCGACCATCTGCAGCTTCTTTCTCAGCAGCCGGGTGAGCGCTTCATAGCGCAGGCTGGTCTCGCTCAGGGCCGTCATCTCAGCCTCGATGTCCACGTTGTTCCCGTCCGCGCTCATTGGCTGCGCAGTCGAGCGCACGATGCGAGGCTCAACCCGCTCGAGCGGCGAGGGTTCAGCCCCATGCGACCGCTCACCAGGACGGCCCTCGGCGGCGAGGGCGGATCGCAGCAGGTCCTCGAACTCGGCGTGGCTGGCGATGAAGCCCGGTGTCTCGAGGTTGGCCAGGTTGTTCGCGATCAGCCTCTGCTGAAGCGCCGTGCCATCCAGCGCCTTCTCCAGGGCGAGGGCGCTCATGTCCGTGACTATTCGTGGTGACATCGTTGACACCATGCCGTTGCGGCGGAGTGGTCTTGAGCTTCCGTCACGACACATGCAACAACTGTGCCGCGTGGACGAGACCTTCCACGAGGGGCGAGAGTCGACATCACGGATGATGACATCTAGGCCGCGGCCTGGGCCTTGCGCTGTGAGGAAGACGGTATGCCGAGGGCGTGGCGGTACTTGGTGACGGTCCGGCGCGCCAGGTCAAAGCCTCGCTCGGCCAGGAGCCTCTGAAGCTGATCGTCAGTAAGGGGGGCGTCCGAGGCCTCCGAGGCAATGAGGCCCTTCATCACCGTCTTCGCAGGCAGCGCGTCATCAAAGAAGAGCGAGTAGGGCGCGACCTCGCCCGAGGGCATCATGAGCAGCTTGCCGGCGACCGCGCGGGACACCGTGGACTCGTGCAGGCCGGTTGTCTCAGCCACCTGCTTGTGCGAGAGCGGCTTGAGCGCCAGCGGGCCCTCGCGGAAGAAGTCGGCCTGCGCCTCGACGATGGCTTGAGTAACCTTGTACAGACCACGGTTGCGCTGGTCGAGGGACCATATCAGTTGCCGGGCGGCGCGCACCTGCGCGCGAGCGTACTTGGTCGCCGCATCCCCGGCTCGCAGGTTCTGCGCGCGCATACCCTCATCGAGGCGGCGGTAGGCCTCGCTCAGTCGGACCACGATGTTGCGGGAGGAGAGCAACTCAGTCTGGAGCTGTCCATTGCGCAGCGACACAAGCGCATCGGGCTGGGCGGCATAGGGGTTGTCGGGCAGCAGGTGCTGCCAGGGCGGGTGGAACTGCTCGCCTGGATACGGGTGCAGGTTGTGCCGCACGAAGCTGAGGGCGCTCTCCAACTGTTCCCGGCTCAGTCCCAGGCTGCGGCAGAGGTGCGCATATCCGCCGCGTTCAGTCAGCTCGGCCGTGTGCTGTATGATCTGCCGCACATGCGGGGGTTCCTCAGGAAGCGCTTCCAGTTGCAGCAGCAAGCACTCGCGCAGGTCGCGCGCGCCAACACCCGGCATGCTCAGGCTCTGAAGGCGACGCAGCGCCGCCTCAACCTCGGTCTCCTCTACCCCTAGCTCCAGGGAGGCGTCGAAGACGCTGGTGTTCAGGTAGCCGCGCTCGTCAATGTGCTCAATGAGGTAGTCAACTATGCGGCGCTCACGCTCGTTCGTAGCGCACGCCGCCCGCCACCGAAGTTCATCCCTGAGCGTGTACCGCGCAGGCGCCCGCAGGGTCGGGTCCTGAGACTCCGGCGGACCCGGGTTGCCGGGGGGGAGGGGCGCGTCCCACCAGGCGCGCCAGTTCCACTGCTCGATGGAGGGGGGCCTCACCTCGACCTCCAGGGCAGGGTTCTCCTCCGCCTCCTCCGTGATCCTCTCACAGAGTTCGAGATAGGGTAGTTCCAACAGTTCGCTGCGAATGATAAGCTGACAGTTTACCGTGGGGACTTGGTCAACCGACATGGCGACGGTGGTGGCGAACTCGAGCAATTCGTGGTGCCCCCTGTTTGCCGAGAGATGTACACATATATCGGCGTCAGGGGAGCCAACTTGAGGAAATCGCCGCTGTGAGCTGGAAGTGAAATCCTCACCCGCCGGCGGCGCGGCGTATTACGCCGCGCAAGGCGCGGGATATGATCCCGCGCCTCCGGACGACAAATCCTCGCCGTCGCTGCGAGGGAGAGGGGAAAGAGACCGCGCAACGGTCTCAGGGATGAGACGGTTGGCGCAGCGCCATCAGGCCGCTCATGGTGAGTCAGGCTGAGACCGCGTGGTGAGGGTGGTCATGATGTGCTGCTTGAGTTCGTGGAAGTCGGGGCTCCGTTTCATGAACCCCTCCGCAACCCAGGCCAGTACCTCATCGGTTCGGGTCGCGGAGACGGCGCTGATGACCAGCGGCACCGGCCGGTCCAGCATGGCTATGTCCCACAGCAGGTCCAGTCCATCTATGTCCGGTGCGGCGAGGTTGAGCACTGCCACGTCGGGCCATCCCTCCCTGATGGCCGCAACCGCGCCATCGGCGTCGTCTACGTCTCGCACCTCGAAGCCCTCGCCCTCAAGAGCATCGCGGTAGTCGGTGCACAGATCGCTATTGCCCTCAAGCAGCAGAACTCGTGTCGGCATCTTCCCGGCCTCCTGACGCTCGTTCGGCCCAACGGGTTGGATGACATCCGTGCGACGTGAACGCGAGGTTACCCCTCAGGGGTCTCGAGATTCCCATCCGCCTCAGGGGCCCCGACATTCCTGTCGGGGCGTCATTCGGCGACAAGAATGTCGCCGCCCCTGTGTGCTGTCGAGGCCCGACATTCTCGTCTCAGGGGCCCCGACATTCCTGTCGGGGCGTCATTCGGCGACAAGAATATCGCCGCCCCTCTTCGAGGTTCTCTCGGCGCCTTGTGAATGCCCCGTCCATTCCTCAGGATGCCCGACATTCTCCTGCGCCCCAGGGGCCCCGACATTCCTGTCGGGTTCCTGTTGCCGTTCGGCGACAGGAATGTCGCCGCCCCTGTGTACTGTCGAGGCCCGATATTCTCGTCTCAGGGGCCCCGACATTCCTGTCGGGGCGTCATTCGGCGACAAGAATGTCGCCGCCCCTGTGTACTGTCGAGGCCCCACATCCTCGTCTCAGGGGGCCCGACATTCCTGTCGGGGCGTCATTCGGCGACAAGAATGTCGCCGCCCCCGTGTACTGTCGAGGCCCGATATTCTCGTCGAGCCGTCCATCCTCAGGGCCTCCTGCAAGAAGTGTGCCAAGCCTTGGGGGAGTGTCCGCATTGTCCGTCACGGCGCGAACTCCTCCGTTGGGCCCAGCAGGCGCGCGGCGAGATGCCCTTGGCGCACTCCTGCCTGAGCCAGGAACTTGGGGCGACCGCGCACCGCCAGGGTCAGGGGGGCGTCCATGGGCTTCCGCAGCGGAATCACTTGCCCTTCGCGCAGGCGCATCGCCTGCCCGAGGGAGATACTGCCCTGATGGACGACGACGCTCACCCGCACCATGACCTGAGAAGCCGTCTTGTCCAGCGACAGTCTCGAGGTGGCGTCGGCCTCCGCGCGCGCGTCATCCTGCTCGCTGCCCAGCAAACGCTGCACGGTGTTGACCGGTAGCAGCAGGTTCATCGCGCCCTGCTGCTCCGCAATGGTTGTGGCGATGCGAAACCACATCACCTGCTCGTCGCGCACTCGCGTCTGCAATTGCGCGAGATCGGCCACGACCTCGGTGACCTCGGGGTGCCATTGAGCCAGGCCCTCCCACGTCGCCGCCCACACGTCCATCATCTCCTGGATGAAGCGCCCGAGCAGGGCGGATTCCAGAGCGGTGGGCGAGCGCCCGAACTCCAGCGTACCGCCGCCCAGCATGTGGCCAATGATCGCTCCGGTCAGGACGCCGTCTATGTGCCAGATGATATCCGGCAGGTGCTCGGCGACCTCCACAATGCCTACCACGGGGAACTCGCCGAGCCGCTGAAGGCAGCGATCCAGTGTCGAGGCCTCCAGGGCCTCCGTGTGAGCGCTCGCGGTGGTATCGAGGTACGCGCTTACGATGGGCCCCAGCACCCGGGCGAACTTCCCGCACCGGGTCCGAAGCTGGAAGACGCCCTCACGTGGCATCTCGCTCCCCGTGCGGAAGTCGTAGGGCTCCGGGGCGGTGGCAGAGGCATCTGGTTCCTGGGAATCGTGCCCTTGCGCGGGCCCAGCGAGACCTTCAGGCAGGGACTCGGCGGCGGATGCGTCCATCACAAATAGCCCCCTCGGACCTTGCGAAAAGGGGGACGGAGCCTTTTCCCCTTTCCAGTAGGGCGGGCTTCCAGCCCGCCGGCACAGCGATGACGCTCCGCCTTGGCGTGGTGGGCTGGAAGCCCGCCCTACTGGTACAAGGAGGCTGTCGCTTCTGTGGGCGTGGGGAAACGCTCCGTCCCCTTTTTCCGCTACTCAATGTACGCCTGTTTCTGGGCTGACAGGCTGATCTCTCCGGCATCCTCCAGCTCAAGGGCCTTCTGCACGAACTCCTTCTGTGCCGCTTCGACCTCGCTCACCAGCACGGGACCGAGCAGCTCCATCTCCTGCTCGAGAATCTCCTGCGCGCGCTGTGAGAGGTTGGCGAATACTAGCTGCACGACCTCATCATCCATGCCCTTGAGCGCGCGCGCGATGACGGCGTGGTCCAGGGCCCGCAGCACTAGTTGGAAGTCACGCTCCGGCAGCTTGATGACGCTGTCGAAGGTGAACAACTGATCCTCCACCTGAGCGGCGAGCTCCTCGTCGCGAGCGCGCAGCTCCTCCAGGAGCTGCTTGCCGGTCGCCCGGTCCATATCCTCGAGCAGCTTGACCACAAAGCCCACGCCGGTGCCGGTTGTGCTCTCGTCGTCAAGGAGATAGGAGCGTGCGCCCAGTTGCTCGCCGATGGCCTCGAGTGTGCCCGGCGCCAACTGTCCCAGGGTCGCGACCCGCCAGGTCAGGTCCGCACGCTCCTCCTCGGGCCAGGCCTCCAGGACCTGTGCCGCCTTCTCCGGCGTGAGCTGAGCGAGAATGAGCGCCACCATGGGAGGCGCCTCCCCCTGCAGAAGCCGCCGCACCGTGTTGGGGTCGGACTTGCTCAGGGCCCGCACTCTCTCCAGCGCCGACTGCTGTTTCGGGTCACGCCGTCTCGACCCTCTTGGGCCGAGGACTGCGTCCATCAGCTCCTCGGCCACGCCAGCGCCGCCCAGGGGCCTCGCATCCCCCATGTGCTCGCGGAAGGCGGCGAGCACCTCTCGTTGCTCCTCGGGGGGCACAGGCCCCAGCGTGGCGATCTCCTTGAGCAGCCTCTCCGCCTCGACCTCGCTCATCCGCTTGCACACCTCGGCCGCTGTCTCCTGGTCGAGACTCGCGAGTACGATGGCAGCCTTGCGCAGTTCTGCCCTGTCCATTCGAGGTGACCTATGTACCCTTCTCTCGCTGAAACCGGGGGTGTCGAGGCGGGCTCGATCGAGCTCAGCAGGCGCAGCAGTGACACAGGCGACCTCGCCTGCGCACGTCAAGAGCAAGGCGCTGAGCCGAGAAACCTGCACCAGCCGGGCTTGACGCCAACGAGAGGTGTGCAATTGGCGTGCCAAGCCGCCTGCGCGCGGGCCGGTCATGCTGGCCCGGCGGCTGTGGACCCAGGACCAACCTCACGAGTGAAGGGGCGAGACCAGGTCCGGGCAGCCTGATCTCGCCCTGGCTTTCGGCCACTGACCCCGCCCCAGGGGGTGGAAGCGGAGCCCGCCGATTACCGCCTTTGGCCCCACGCCCAGGTGATGGCCTGCGCAGATGGAGCCTGCCACAAGGACTATCGGGACGCCAGGGTCTGAGATTGAGCGGCCAGAGGTAAACCTTTTCGCTTGGCAGGAGCATCGTTTTTCACAAGGGTGGGCCTTCTGAGTGGCACAGGCATCCATTCGTGGACGACAGACGCACTCAAGCAGTAGCGCGGGCTTCCAGCCCGCCAGGCAGATGGGTGACTGTCCGCCTTGGCGTGGCGGGCTGGAAGCCCGCCCTACTGGAAGATGTCTGGCAAGCAGAAGCCCATCAGCCGGGCGCCGACCGGCGCACCCCAAAACCGATGCTCCTATTTCGCTTGGGCTGTGCCTTGACCGGGGAACAGTCCCCGAGGTGCAGGCCCTTCGAGGGGCTGGGCTTCAGCTTAGCCCCTGCCGCTCGTTCTCGGCCGAGCTAAAGCCCGGCCGCTCCGTACGGCATCCGCTACCATTCCAGGTCGCAATCCGCCGACCTGAGTCTGAATGCTGGCCCCACTTGAGGCGGCACAACGAAGAAGGGCCTCCGTAGAGGAGGCCCTGGAGTGGCGGCGAGGCTTTGCGACTGCGATCAGAAGGAGGTGATGGCGCGCAACTCGAGCAGGTCACGGTCGGTGTCGTCGAACTGCCCGCTCGGCTCCTGGTGAGCGTAGGTCAGGCTGCCCTCAAGCCCGTCAACGATCTGATGGCGCAGGCGCGCGCCCCAGAGCTTGTCGTAGTGGAGCCCGTCCAGATGCGTGTCCACCCACCAATCGCTCAGGGCGCCGACATCGTAGTAGAAGAGATCGAGGGGATAGCGGTCGTTGTCCAGGTGCAGGGTCGCTTGGGCCCCGTACATGCGCAGGTTGGTTATGCACAGCGGTCTGCGCAGCCATCGGTCCCAAGGGAAGCCCGGGGTCAGCCTTGAGCATACGCTCTCAAAGTAGGGATGCAGCGAGGAGTAGATAACGTCATACTCCGCATTGACGTGAGTAGCGACGCCGGACAACGAGAGGTCATCGCCGGTAAGAAGCTCTACGCTGATCATCCAGGCCTCTGGCTTGTGGTTGCCCTCGCGCGTGTAGATGTGTCGGTTGGCATGGCCCCACTGCTTGGCGTACTCCATGTAGAGGTCCTTGTCACCGGAGTAGTTCCACCACAAGGTAATGCCCCGGGCGTCCTCGTCGTATTTCCTGCCATCCTCGGTGTCGTAGGAGTAGCCGTTGACCAGCCAGGGTATGCCGATGGACCAGCGCGGCCGCTTGTACTGCAGGAAGACCGAGCCGTACCCGTCGTTGTTTGTGCTCCAGGGCGTGGGTAGGAACTCCCAGTTGGCGCCCCCGAAGAAGGCGTCCAGGTAGAGGTCATCGGCCAGGAAGTTGTCTATCTGCATCCGCACGCCCTGTTGCGCCAGGCGCTCGTTATTGACGACCAGCCCCAGCCCGTAGGCCTGGAACTGGCGGCCCACCGTCCACTGAGCCTCGAACGGCCGCTTGGTCGGGAAGGACACCCAGGCCTCATCAAGGTAGACGTCGCCCCCCAGATAGCCCAGTTCCGGGTCTGGATTCGGGCCAGGGGGCCTTGCTACTGGCGGGCCCTCTCCCACCTCGATGCCCAGCGCCGCCAGTGGCTCGCGGCTATCCGAGCTCTTGATGGCTATCCGTCCGTAGGCTTCGTCAGTTACATAGCCCTCTATGCCGATCTTGGCGGTGAGAGCATCAGTCTCATGCTCGAAATCCAGCTCGCTGCAAAGCCCGAGGCGGTAGTCCAGGAAGCCGGTGATCTCCGGCCCGGGCCTGCGCCGCTCTATCGCGGATAGCCGCGTATCCAGGTCTACCAACTGCCCTGCAATCGCGGCGGGCTTCCCCCTCACAGCGGCAATCTCGTTCTTGAACTCGTCCAGAAGCCGTCGCACGACCTGCAGTATCTGCTCGTCCGATGCTGGCGGCCCCGGCGCCCCGGGTGGTCCCTTGTCCCCCTTGTCGCCCTTCGGGCCGGGTGGGCCGTCCTTGCCGGGTGGGCCGTCCTTGCCGGGCGGGCCCGCAGCGGCGGCGGGCATCTCGGCAAGCCTGTCAAGCAGCCGCGAGATCGCCATCGCGAACTCGTAGCGCGTCATGGCGCGGTCGCCGTACATGCCCATATCGGGGTAGCCGATGAGAATGCCCTGCTCCTGCAGCATCTTCACCGCGTCGTAGGCCCAGTGCTCGCGTGGCACGAGCGCGGCTAAGGCGCCCGCGTTCTCCTCGCCAGGCGACACCTGTGCAAGGCGGAGTGCCGGAGTTGTTACGCGGGGCTGCATGAGCGGCATTGAGGGACCTGAGGCGGTCGGCCCACACGGGCCGCGGGACGGCGCGGGAGGCGCAGAGTACGCGCTTCCCCACGCTCCCGAACTATTGACCGCCATCATTACCGCGACACCTGCGGCGATGTGTGCTGCGATACGCATAGCCGAGTACCCCCTCGCGTTTTGCGTGCGCGGTTTCAGGTGGCATACTACCTGTGCAGGCGCTGACTGTCAACTGTCCAGCGCATTATGATAGCGTCTTAAGTCGTGATGAGATCGTCTGACAGCGCATCCCAGCCGTCGTATCGTGGCACATGCGGCCTCGCCTGTGCACACCAACGACGAATCCAGAGGCGAGGGCGCCTGCGCTACCATAACACAGCCGGAGAGAGGCGCAGCGCCCTCCTTCACAGGAGGCGCGACATTCCTGTCGCGCGAGGCGGTTGGCGCCCGGAATGACACACGGCCGCCGACAGGAATGTCGGCGCCCCTGGTGGTTCTGGATTGCGCAGGCGAGGGCGCCTGCGCTACCGTAACACAGC
>JALGVE010000074.1 GCA_029820045.1 Candidatus Zipacnadia bacterium
GTTCACCGGCACCCCGTGCTCTTGCGTGTACAGTTCGCAGGTGTCAATCGCGGTGTCGTCTATGCCGTCGAAGCCGAAGACGCGCTCCAGGCTCGCGCCCGCCTCGGTGCCGCACAGCGTCGAGTAGACGAACTCGCGCTCGATGCGCGAGGCCCAGGAGGCCTCCAGCATGATGGTCTGGCCGCCCGCGAACTTGATCATCCCCGCCACCATCTCCTCGACATCGAACTTGCCCTTCTTGTTCGGGGTGCCCCAGGGCCCCAGCGCCTCCATCTTCGGCCCGAACACCGAGTAAGTCGAGGCCATGCAGATTTCCGGCTCCGGGTTGCCCATCAGCCACATGGTCAGGTCGAGCATGTGCACTGCCAGGTCAATCAGCGGCCCGCCGCCCGCCATCTCTTTGGTGGTGAACCAGCTACCCCAACCCGGAATCCCATTGCGCCGGATCCAGCCGCAGCGCGCGAAGTAGATGTCGCCCAGCTCACCGGCCTCGACATACTCCTTCAGCAGCTTCGCCTCCGGCCGGAAGCGGTTGTTGAAGTCAATCATCAGCGTCAGGCCAGCCTGCTTGGCGGCGTCCACCATCTTCTTACCCTCGCGGGCGTTGGTCGCCAGCGGCTTCTCGCACAGTACATGCTTGCCGGCCTTCAGACAATCCACGGTCAGCGGCCGGTGCAACGCGTTCGGCACGCAGACGCTGACACAGTCCAGGTCCATCTTCAGCATCTCTTTGTGGTCAGTGAAGGTGTTTTCGATCCCGTATTCCTCTGCGGTCCCGGCCAGCAGTTCCTCGTTGACATCACACAGCGCCACGACCTCGGCGTCAGGATGTTCCGTGTACCCGTCGATGTGATAGGTGCCGATTCCAGCGCCGATGACACCAGCCTTTATCTTAGCCACGGCAGACCCTCCCGGTGAGCGTCTGAGTTGATTTGCGATGGCGGCCTGGGGCGGCCGCATGCGCGACGTGTACCCCTCATTTCGCCCGCAGGCTATGATTCTCCTTTCCCGGCCCGCATCCTTCATCGTCCCATGCGGAAGGATTGTGAGCGGTTGGCAGCGAAGAGTTTTCTGCCAGGGAACGCGGACCGCCGCCGCTGCGGGGCAGGCAGGAATCTCCGCGCCACCGTGTTGTTGGCAGAGGTGATAACGGGTGGGCGCCTACGAAGCCCTATTCTCGCCGGGCAGAATCGGGACCTTGGAGCTACCGAACCGCATCGTCATGGCGCCGATGGCCACCAACTACGCGAATGCCGACCATCGCGTGACCGATCGGCTCATCGCCTATCATGCGGCTCGAGCGCATGGCGGTGTCGGGCTTAACATCACCGAGCACACGGCGGTCCACCCCCTGGGGCTGACCGCCGCGAACATGCTTGGCATCTATGAAGAGGAAATGATTGAGGGCCTGGCGCGCCTCGCTGACGCGGTGCACGAGGCCGGCGGGCGCATCGCGGTGCAGCTTCAGCATGGCGGTCGGCAGGCCGATCCGGAGACCATCGGGCGGCGCTGCCTATCCCCCTCTGCCGTAACGGCCGGGCGCGATCGCCGGATGCCGGAGAAGATGACCATCGAGCAGATTCAAGAGGTCGTGGAGGCCTTCGGCGAGGGCGCGCGGCGCGCGCAGGAGGCGGGGATGGACGGGGTCGAGGTGCACATGGCCCACGGCTATCTCGGCTGCTCCTTCCTGTCGCCTTACCTGAACCGCCGTGATGACGAATACGGTGGCGACACCGAGCGTCGCACCCGCTTCGCGCGGGAGGTCCGCGAGGCCATCGCCGAGCGCTGCGGGGAAGACTTCCCCGTCTGGTGTCGCATCTCCGCCGATGAGCTCATCGAGGGCGGAACGGACCTGGAGGAGGCAAAGCGCTTCGCGCCGCTGCTTGAGTCCTACGGATACCAGGCGATCCACGTGTCCGTGTGCATCGGCGAGACCGCCCGCTTCGCCTCGGCGCCCTACTACGTGCAACAGGGCCACCTCATCGAGTACGCCGCCGGGGTGAGAGAGGTCGTTGGCGTCCCGGTCATCGGCGTCGGCCGCATCGTGGAGCCGGCGATGGCCGATGAGTTCATCCGCGAGGGCAAGTGCGACTTCGTGGCCCTGGGGCGGAGCCTGCTGGCGGACGCCGAGTGGCCGGTCAAGGCTCAGGAAGGCCGAGAGGATGAGATAATTCGTTGCTTCGCGTGCGGGCGGGGCTGCGGGGATCGGTCCTTCAGTCCCGAGGGGCACACGCAGTGCCTCGCGAACCCTTGGACCGGCCGCGAGGTTGACTGGCCCGACTGGCCTGAGGGCCCGCGGCCGGCTTCGCGCCGGCGGGTGCTGGTCGTGGGCGCCGGCCCTGCGGGAATGCAGGCGGCTATCACCGCCGCGCGACGCGGCCACGAGGTCACCGTCTGGGAGCGCGCGGAGGAGGTCGGTGGGCAGTTCCGCCTGGCCGCTCTGCCGCCGGGGAAAGAGGAGCTGGCGGGCTTCGTCGCCTGGCAGCAGGCGGAGCTGATACGCGCCGGGGTAGACCTGTTACTCGGCCGTGAGGCCACCCCTGACACCGTCCTCGACTTCGATCCCGACGTGGTTATCATCGCCACCGGGTCGCAGGAGCTTGGCCCCGAGTCGCTTCCCTTCGGCGCCGGCGGCAGGTTCGTGATGGCCGAGGAGGTCCTGCGCGGTAAGGTCGAGGCCGAGGACCCCGTGTTCATCGTCAGCGGGGATGGGAGCGGAGCCGAGGTCGCGCATTATCTGGCCGAGGGAGGCCACCGGGTGACTCTTCTCGAGGCCGAGAGCGAGATCGCGTCCTTGGTCGCCCCGGCCGCCAGGGCCTTCCTGCTGGAGCGGCTGGAAGAGCTTGGCGTGCAAATGTTGACCGACCACCAGGTGCAAGGGCTGGACGCGGAGGGGATCGTGGCCCTGCACGATGACAAGGAGAAGAGGTTCAACCATCCGGGTACGGTGGTGCTGTCGCTGGGTCGCCGTTCGCGCGACGAGCTGGTCGAGGAGCTTGAGGAGACCGACCTGAAGGTCATCGTCATCGGTGACGCGAAGCAAGTCTGGCACGCCCAGGCGGCAGTGTACCAGGGGGCAGAGGTGGGGCGGCAGGTCTAGTCGGCAGGTGAGAGTCTTGCTTTCAAGAGAGGTGAGTGCTGTCAGAAGCGCGGCTGCCGGCGCCCCCGGTTCTGCCCCCGGGTGGGATGCCGCCGTGATGGAGGGGCCGCGCCGGTCCTGCCCCCGGGTGGGATGCCGCCGTGATGGAGGGGCCGCGCCGGTCCTGCCCCCGGGTGGGTTGGCGCGGTGACGGAGGGCCGCGCCGGTCCTGCCCCCGGGTGGGATGCCGCCGTGATGGAGGGGCCGCCCGAACCCCGCCCGCAGGGCGGGGTGAGGCCGGCCCGCGTGTGCCGCCAGGCAACAGTTCGGACGCTGCCCTGGGGCAGACCAAGGTCCACTGGTTGTGCGCGGGCCGGCCTCGTGCGCTTCTGCAACAGCAGAAGCGCCCTCGGGCGGCCCTCCTTACGGCAACGACATCGCTCGCCTACGGACCCACCTGCATTTCTGGAAAGTGAGGAAGCTATCTGCCGCCACGTATGACTGTAGGGAGATGAATGCTATGAGCGCGACGCTGAAGTATCATGGGCATGCCTGCTTCTCGATGGCAGCCGGCGGCAAGCGGGCCATCATGGACCCGTTCCTGACCGATAACCCGATGGCTGTCGAGAGCGCCGAGGACATAGTCTGCGACGCTGTGCTGGTCAGCCACGCGCACTCCGACCACCTCGGCGACGCCATCGAGATCGCGAAAAACAACGACGCCGTGCTGGTCGCGACCTACGAGCTGGCGGTCTACTGCCAGCGCCAGGGTGTCGAGGACGTCTACCCGATGCATATCGGCGGTGGGCATGAGTTCGACTGGGGGCATGTCAAGCTGACCGTCGCCCACCACAGCTCGTCCATCGTTACCGACGAGAGCATCGTGGCCCTCGGCGCCTCCTCCGGGTTCCTGGTGACCATGGGGGAGAGGCTGCTCTACTACGCCGGAGACACGGCGCTGTGCGCGGACATTGAGTTCATCGGCCGCATGAACGACCTTGACGCGGCGGTCCTGCCCATCGGCGACACCTTTACCATGGGCCTTGATGACGCGGTCATCGCCGCGAAGATGCTCGGGGCAGGCCTGACGGTGCCGATGCACTACAACACCTTCGAGGTCATCCAGGCGGACCCGCACGAGTTTGTCCGCCGCGTCCAGGCCGAGGGTCTGCACGCGCGGGTGATGGAGCCTGGCGAAGAGATAGGGCTGTAGACCGAATCGTGCTGTCCATGGCAGGAGCATCGTTTTTCACAAGGGTGGGCCTTCTGAGTGGCACAGGCAGCCATTCGTGGACGACAGACCCACCCAAGCAGTAGGGCGGGCTTCCAGCCCGCCAGGCAGATGGGTGACTGTCCGCCTCTACTGGCTGGAGGGTGTCGGGCAAGCAGGAGCCCATCAGCCGGGCGCCGACCGGCGCACCCCAAAACCGATGCTCCTGTGTCCATGGTATTGATGTAGGCGAGCACCTGTGGTATCATGTGCTTGGTGTACTGAGCTGTGTGCTCGGATTGCTCGGCGTTGACTCTTAAGGGAGGTGATGCTGATGGGTGCTAGACTGGGCTACGGAACCAAGACGGAGGAGATCAGTGCAAAAGGATGTGGCCGTGGCACGTAGATGTAATTGAAGCCAGGGCTGCATCCGGGCTGAGGTGAAAGAAGCTCAGCGGTCTCCTCGGCCTGGAACCGGTAGCCTGCATAGTCGGTGGGCCCCGCACGACGGCGCTGACTGCGCCTGGGCGGGGCCCTATCATGTACGCCCCTGAGGGCGGGCGATGGGCAATGGGCGAACGACCGACGGCGAGCGGCACGCAGGTCTGAGCCGTCAATTCGGGGAAGTACAATCGCGGCGGGATCATGCCGACGCCCGGAGGTCAGTGCAATGAGGATCGAATTGCCGCTCATCATCGCTACCATCTTCGTCTCGACGGCCGTGGCTCAACAGGAGGCCCAGGCGCCAACGGCGGGCGAGCAGATAGCGAAGCTGGAGGCGGCAATCGAGCGCGCCGAGGCGACCAGCGCTGACAAAGGCTCCCTCGCGTATCGGACGGACCTGCCGCTCGCGCGCCTGAAGTTGAAGAAGGCGAAGCAACTGGGCAAGAGCGCGTTCTACACCTTCTCGAGGGTCAGTGTGAGTGACGAGGTGCAGGCGGGACTTGATCTCCTCGCCATGCTGGAGCGTGGCGAGGCATACGAGCCTCCGAGGGGCAAGCTGACTGAACTCGCGTACGTTGCCGCGAATGACGGCACTGTGCAACCGTATTATGTGCACATCCCGGAGAAGTACGACCCGGCCACGTCGTGGCCGTTGATCGTGTTCTTGCACGGGTACGTGCCCAGTATCACGGTGCTGGACCCGTGGGTGCTGGGCGATGATGTCTGTAAGGTGGCCGAGAAGAACGGCTGCCTCCTGCTGATACCCTACGGTCGGCGCAATACGGACTTCCAGGGCATCGGCGAGGTGGACGTGTTCCGCTCCATCGCTGAAATGCGCCAGCATTACAGTATTGACCCGGAGCGCATCTACCTGACCGGGGTCTCGATGGGCGGGATGGGCGCGTGGACCATCGGCCTGCGCTATCCGGGCTTCTTTGCCGCGGTGACGCCTATCTCCGGGCAGACGGACATGTTCCGTTGGTGGGGTTGGGACCCGCAGAAGATGCCTCCCTTCAAGCGATTCCTGGTCGAGTGGGATAACGCGATGGAACTTGCGCCGAACCTGCGCGGCCAACACTTCTTCTGCCAGCACGGCGAGAACGACCACCTGATACCCGTGGTGGAGTCGCGGTCAATGGTGGAACTCGGCAAGAAGCTAGGCACGCCGATCAAGTACCAGGAGTTCGCCGGGGCAAGCCATTACATATACTGGGACCTGCCGTGCTTCGAGAACGCCTGGAGCTGGACGAAGGACTTCACTCTTGACCCGAGCCCGGAGCACATCACCTTCAAGACCTACAACCTCAACTACGACCGCTGCTTCTGGCTGACGGTGCGGCAGTTCGAGCACTGGGGTGCGCCCGCGACGGTGGACGCCCAGGTGGTGGATGATGGTAAGCGGCTCAAGGTCGCGACCACCAACGTCGCCGCCTACGACATTGACCTGACTACCTGCCCGCTCGCTAACGCCGAAGCCTATCGGGTCAAGACCGCTCAGGGCGATCAGAACGCGCCCCCCGGCGATGACACCCGCCTGCACGTGGAGGTGTCTAAGACGCAGCCTGCCGAGGGCGGTTGGCCTCCTGCCAAGCGCAAGGGGCTCTGCGGCCCGGCGGAGGATGTCTTCAACACCCCCTTCATCGTGGTTCAAGGGACGAGCGGAAGCCAGGAGCAGAACGCTGAGCTTGCCCGCCAGGTGGGCGTCTGGACCGAGGAGTGGGACGGCTTCGGCGACGGGAAGCCACGCGTTCGCACCGATGAGGAGCTGACCGACGAGGACCTTGAGCAGTTCAACCTGGTGCTGTTCGGGACGCCGGAGACCAACTCGGTCATCGCACGCATGGCCGAGAGACTCCCGATCACCATCGGCGATCACAGCTACGCGCTACAGGGGAAGACCTATCAGGGCGACAATCTGGGCCTGGTGCTCTGCTACCCGAACCCGCTTGCGCCGGACCGCTATGTGTTGATCTACGCCGGCAACCTCTACGGGCGCAAATGCTCCGTGAACCACAAGCACGACATGCTACCGGACTTCCTGATCTTCGACAGCACCAGGTTCACGACGGGCGACACCGAGGCGAATGTGTGCGGTGGTTGGTTCGACGTTGACTGGCTGCCCAAGGATGACCTCACCTGGGAGGGCGATGAGGAGGAGGCGGCCCTGCCCGCCGCCGACACCTGGTAAGCCCCATCCGGTACTCAGTTCGTGTCTAGCGGTCGGCGCTGAGCCAGGCCCTGGGAGCAAGGATGACGGGAACTGACACAGCCCCGGCCATTCGCGAGAGCCTTGGTAGCCACTCTTCGCGGCGAGCACGCGAGGTCATGGCTCCCCCTGGGGCCCCTCCGCGTCGGGTTCAAGGGGCTCGATCTTGAGCCAATAGAGGAAGTCCAGGGCGCGCTGATGGTCCCGTCCGTCCCTGAACTCAAACCAGCGCTCGCGCTCGTCAGGGTAGTCAAGCAGGACGTTCTTGAAGCGGCGAAATGCGCCCTTGCCGTCCAGGGCGATGCGCAGTTTCTCGCTCAAGGCCTCGTCCTCGACCGTCCTGGCGAAATCCACCATGTCCTCGTACGCCTCGTAGCTTGGCGTTGGCTCAATCAGCTTCAGATTGCGCTTGTCGAGCTCCTCGGCCTCCAGGTCCTCTTCGTCCTGGAAACTGTCCCAGGTGTTCCGCCAGATCACCTCCCCCGTGTCCAGGTCGAGGAAGTACTCAGAGCCCTCCATGTTGTCAGTCATGGCCTGGATGAGTTCATCCATGTTAATCGGGAGACGCTTGCTCTCCTCCATCGTCATCCACCTACTTGCGTAGACTTAGGTTCACCGTCTGTGTGCCAGCCAGCGGATGGCGTTCAGGAATACCTCGCGCCAGGAGCCCTCGGCCTTCACGGGCTTGTTATCCTGGGTGAGCATGATCGTGCCATCGTAGATGACGCGGCCCTTGCCCTGCGCGCCGGCAACCATGACTGCGCCGCCCGCTGGGTCTTTCAGAATGACGGTCCCCTTGCTGCCGGGCTTGATTATGAAGTGATCGAAGTACGTGTGCTCGAACTCGGCGACCGATCCCGCCTCGGCGGGACCCGCAGTGATGGGGTGCTCGGCGTCAACGATGACCTTATTGCTGTCCAGCCGCTGGGTTGAGCCGAGGCCGATGCGCGGAAAGGTGGTCTCCATCCCGAACTGGGCGCGGTCCGAGCCGACCGAGTGATGGCCGAACAGCACCCCGCCGCCAGCCTCCTCCACATAGCGCTTCAGCACCTCGAAGAACTCGTAGCGCCCCACGCTCCGGCCCGAGTTGCACTGCGGGTAGAGCAGGACCTCATAGTTGATAAGGTTGGACAGGCCCAGGTCGTCCACGAACTCCGCCTCGATGTCCTCAGCATCCTCCAGCGTCAGCAGCCAACCCTGCTCGCCGATGGCGCTGCCGCCGTCGCTCTCGGGATTGTAGATGGCGACCCTGATAGGGCCCTCGTGCTTGACCGGCTCGAACTCAAGCTGCGAGTCGGCGTAGCGCCGCTCGGCTGCCTCCAGCGATTCGCGCATCTTCGGGAAATCGGCGTCCGTGCCGGGGATACAGGGGAAGACACCTCGGTCCGCCGTCTTCGGGTACTTCGGGTCGGTGGTCTTCATCTCGGCAGTGACGGCGAGCACCTTTGCCATGTCCGCCAGCCCTGCGTCCAGCGCCGCCTTGCCGGCCGCGACGTTCTCGCTGACCTTCTGCTCATCACCCTCAGCCACGCCCTGGTTGGCGAGCAGGAGGTAGTAGTGCGCCCACGCATAGGCGGCCAGGCAGTGCGTGCGCCGCAGATAGTAGACGTAGAGCCGCTCGGCAAGGTCCTCCATCCTGACGTCCATGCCCAGCACGCGGTCGAGGGCCTTCGCCGCGGCCTCACAGCCCTCGGCCTGCTTGAGCATCATCTCCGGCGTCAGCTCCAGACCCGGCAGGCCCACGCGCCGGCGATCGCGGTTGGCGCGGTCAAAGACGCGTGAGGGCTCGACAATGAGCGCGGGGATGATGCCCTTGTTGAAGGCCTGGAAGATGAGCGGTCCGGCCTTGCTGCCCCACATGCTCCGGCAGGCCAGCAGGCCCCACCTGTCAATGATGACGCGCGGCTCGTCGTTGTCCTTCTGAAAGTCGTAGTAGCTCCCGGTGAAGTCCTGCGCGCCCTCGCTCTTGGTGTTCCAGGCGAACTGACAGGCGACGGCGCGGTTGATGTAGTTCGGCGCATTGCGGTCAATGCGCACCGCCATGATGTCGGCCGGGTTACCGTAGTAGTTGGTCGGGATGTGCCGATGCGTGGTCACCAGCCAGCCGGAGTTGGTCCAACCCCTGGAGATCATGAACCAGTAGTACATCGGCCGGTCGCCGAAGATGGAGCGGAACTCATCCATGAACCGCTTCTCGCCCAGCCAGACGCAGATGTGCACGTCCTCCGGGATGAGCGTGGCAAAGCGCTTGAAGTACTGCCGCCCGTTCTTCTCAAATTGTTCGCGCGTCAGCTCCGGGTAGCGCTGCTTGAGCCCCTGCCAGTCGAGGTAGATGGCATTGTACGGATATACCACGTAGACGACCTTGAGGTGCGGGTTACGCTTGCGCGCCTCCTCGTAGAAGGTGTTGAAGACATGCGCATCGGCGGCCGCCCGATCGTCGCCCCAGCGCTTCTTATCCTGCTCCGAGCGCTGGCTCCACATCTCCGGGTCGAGGGGGCCGCCGCCATCCGGCGGATGCAGCACCAGGCACTCCAGGCCCGATGCGTCCCAGAACTCGGCGACCTCCTGCGCGCGCTTGCGCAGCAGATCATCAGCGCTCCACGAGAAGAACAGGTCGCGCGTATGCATCATGCCGGCAAAGCGCGGGTCATCCTTGTCGCGGGCATCGTAGCCAACGTTGGTAGACTGATACTCCTCGCCGACCATGCCCCGGGCGCGGGCGTAGGCATTGAACTCGCGCATCCACCTGGCGGCCTCCAGCGACGGCACGTCCTCGCCGCCATAGAAGTAATCTCCCAGGAAGTTGAGCTTGTGCCGGAGCATCCAGTCCACGTGCGCCTTGAGTGCCTCGGCCTGGTCCTCGCTCCCGTAGACCGGATAGCCCTTTCGCATCTGCATCAGGCAGCCGGTGCCGCGCCACATGAAGTCCGGCCAGTCGCGCACCGAGCAGACCGTGGCGAGGATGCTGTCGCCCTCGCGCTCCAGGAGCCAGCGGAAGGTGACCGCCGCGTACAGCGTCCCCTGCCGGTCGCTGCCGCACAGGAAGATGAGCTTGTGTCCACGGAAGGTGAGGAAGCGGATGACGTAGCCCTGCTCACCAGGGTCATCGCGGGTTACGTTGACCTTGCACTCGGCGATGATGGCCTTTGCCAGGTCGCTGCCGTAGCAGTTGGCAATGACGATCGGCAGGCCGTCAACCTCTCCGAGCGCCTCAGCATCCTGCGCCTCCACGACCGGCAAGGCCGGCCCCTCCAGGAAGGCGAGCCGGTCATTGATCTCCTCAGCGCCGATCTTCGCTCGCTCCTGACGAGGAGACACCACGATCGTCGCCTTAGGGGCCTCGCCCTCGGCCACCATCCACTGTTCGCCGGTCACGCGGATCTGCTTGGGTTCGGGGATGAGGTTCTGGTACTCGCTGGGCGCGGCAAGAGCCTGCGCGATTGCCGCTAGCATGAACATGGAGGCCACTACGGTCTGTCTCATTATCTCTCACGCTCGTTCCACTGCATCGCGCCTGAACAGGTGTTCGTTGTACTTGACACCCCACTTGGTGTGGGGTATAATCTCATCAATTCAGGAAACTGAAGGTGGATGGCCCGTGAAGGGCCAGCGTAGAGAGGTCAGGCATCAGCCTGGCCTTTCTATTTGAGCAGCATCTTGCCGTACCCGCGTACTCGACCTTCGTACACCTGTTGGTTGTACTTGCCTGCAATTGCCTGCGTCACACGGCGTGCGAACGGTGGCAGTCCTTCAGGTAGGAGGCCTTCGTCGTCTAGCACCTGCAGCTTGCAGGGATGTGCAAGCAGGTCGGCAACCTGGAGGCCAGCGATGTTGGCCTGCTTGGGCTTGAGCTTGACGCTCTTGGTTGTGAAAGCTGCCTGAAAGAAGTTCGCACCGTGGAAGTAAGTCCCCCCTGTGTACAGCCTCAGGTAGGCTTCTGCTAGTCGCCGGTCCTCTGTTGCGCCGCGGCTCTCCGCCATCACGTCACCCTCCGCATTGTGGAAGTTGAGGATGCCCGCGTAGCGCTCCAGCATTGCAGTCAGACAGTAGTGGTAGGGATGCCAAGCGGAACTCCCGTAACGCTCGAAGTGGGCGACCTTGTCAATCACTACCGCGATAACTACATAGGACTGTGCAGAAAGGAAGGCCAGCAGATCCGCGTTGAAGGCGGCCTCCTTCTGAGTGTCACGAAGTCGCCAGAAGGGCCCTCCTTTGTTAACTATCTCCTTACGATGCAGAATCACCGGCTCGTCCGGGCTGTGCGGGAAGTGGTATTGCTTCAGCTTCTCCAACTCGGGGTGAAACCTGGTGCGGTAGTAGTCGCTCTCTACTACCACGCCAGCCAGCCCAAGGTAACGTTTCCCTGGCTCACTGGTAGCCTGGTACGTGTGGTCCCCAGACTCGTCTACGTAGAGCCGGTAGCGCTTCCGCCTTGGTGCTGCGCACACTGTGGTTACTCCTCGCTTTGAGCGCTTGCGCCAACTCACCACTCAGGAAGGCTGTTGGCACCCTCAGGCCGCGTCCGTCTGCGTTTGAGGTTCTCAACGCAAGTACCAAGTGCCTGCTATCCGCCCAGCCACGCAATGGCATTCGTCAGCAGCTTCAACTCGCCGCCCGTGGGTGCGACCTCGGCATCGCCGGGCCCCAGGCCCAGGGCGATCCCGCTGGCCACGTACCGGCCCTTGCCGATCTGCGCGCAGGCGACCACCGGATTGCCCTCAGCATCCTTGATGACGACCGCTGCGTTCTCGCCGACCGCCAGCGGAATGTGATCGTAGTAGGTGTGCGCGAAGGTGTCGCCGACCTTCATGCCCGCGCTCAGCGCATGCTCGACGGCGACGATCAGCTTCGCCTCCTTGATGGGGCGGTCCAGACCCTTCGCGACCTCGGGGAAGGTGGCCGGATGGCTGCGCATCCCAACCGCGTCGTGGGTCACCAGCAGGCCACCGCCGGCCTCGACGAAGGCGCGCAGACGCTGCACAACCTCGTCGGTCAGCTCATCCGTGTTGCCACGTAGTTGGGGGAAGATGAGCACCTGACATGGCGTCAGGAACTCAGCGCCGAACTGATGCACCGGCTTCGCCTCAACTTTGTCCGCGCCCTGAAGGGCCTGCAGGATGCCCTCACTGCCGTACCCGCCGGCAATGACGCCGACGTGGAGCTTGTCTGTCTCAAAGTCCGGCGGGTTGAGCCGTCCGAGCAGCTCATCAGTCTGCTCCTGCGTGAGCACGTTCAAAGGGCGGCTGCGCAGGTAGAACGGCTCTCGCCGACCATCGGCGAGGATCACATCCCCCTTGAGCACTATCTGGTAGATGCCTGGCTTGGGCTGGAACTCCAGCCTCACGCTCTGCGTCGTCCGCGTGCTTCCGATCTTATCAACGACGGCCTTGGCCTCCCCGCCGGCTGCCGGCATGACGTAGGCCAGTGGCAGGAGCTCGCGGGCATTCTCGTCCTCTGCGGCCAGGTGAATGCCCACGCTGAGCGGCGTGTTCGGCGCATAGGTGCGTTCGGGCGCTCCCTCGATGCCATCGGGATACCGGAAGGTTACCGTCGCCGGCTGCACATGGTGCGGCATGATGGTGACAGGCGTAGAGGTGGCGCCAAGCTTGAGCGCGGGCAGCATCGCCCGTGAGAACGGCGTCAGCGAGAACATGAGGAAGCCATCGGCGCCAAGCTTGCGCGCCGCCTCTATCTGCTGCGAGAGATTCACGGGCGTGGCCGAGCGGGTGGGACTGACGCCCAGGCCGGCATAGACCGGGATGGCCCCGTCAATCACCTCGATCTGAGGCGCAAGCCGGCCGATGAGCGTCTGTACACTGGAGGTGTAGTCCATCGGGCAGAGGAAGTCCAGGTAGCCCTCGTGCGCCCAGGTCATCCAGTCCTGGGCGTCGTTCTCGGGCGCCCCGGTCACGCTGGCGCGCGCCGCCAGCGAGATCTTCACGTTCGGGTCAATCTCCCGCGCGCGCTCGGCGATGCGCTTGACCAGCGAGGTCTGAAGGTGCCGGCGCCAGTCGCGGTACTTGGCCAGGTACTTGCCACCCTCCCAGCAGTCCTCAGGCCAGCTCTCGACCTTGACGCCGGCCCATTCCTCGAAGCGCTCGCGATCCACGTCCGCGTAGCTGTAGTACTTCGAGGGGTAGCGCATGTAGTCGAAATGTATGCCGTCCACGTCGTACTTCTCCACCATCTCGGTCATGGCGTTGAACTCAAGCTCGCGGTTGCGCTCGTCGGAGGGGTTCAGCCAGTTGGTGCTCCAGCGATGCGTCTGACTGGTCTCCTCCTTGCCCATGGCCTGGTCCACGCTCAGGATCATGCGGCCGTCATCAATGAGCTGCTGCTTGTGCTCGGCTGGCGCTCGCGAGGTGTACCAATTGATGCGCCACGGGTGCACCTCGATACCATGCCGGTGAGCCGCCTCGATGCAGGCCTTCAGTTGATCTGTCTGGGTGATCTGCGGCAGATAGTCGCTGGGGTAGGCCGCGGCGCCACCGCTGCACATGAGCGGGAAGATGGCGTTGAAGTTAGCGTCCTCCATCTCCGAGAAGATCTGCTCCCAGTTGGTGTCATCGGAGGGGAAGCCCATCCACGCGCCGCGCAGCTCGTACGGGCGGGAGGGGAAGGCCGCTGCTGCCGCCATCTGCGCGCTGCTCTGCGCCTGCTTGGCGAGGTCGAGCGCCTCGGCATACTTCTTTGCCGCCAGCAGTTCCCTGGCCTTGGTCACTTGGCCTTGCGCCGCCTTGGCTTGCTTGTCGGCGACGGGCTTGGTGGCGGTCGCGGCCAGCATCGCCTCCAGGCTCTCGTAGCCGGCGCCGGCGGCAACCTGTTCGATGGCGCCCTCGACCATCTCCGTCCACTTCTCCGGCATGAAGTGCCCCACGGTCGCCAGCACGAGCATGTGCTGTTCGCTGGTGGTACCCGACTTGAACACATGGGAGACGTAGACCCCGTGGTCGGAGAGAAGCACCGCTGGCACGCCGCCATCCTCGCCATCCTTGTTGAGCCAGGTGGCGATGACGCGCCCACCCTCGCCCGCCTCGACGATGGACGTGTTCGGCGAGTCCTGGTGGACCTGTGCCGGGAAGCCCGGCGGCCGGTCCTCGACGAACTGCATTACCTGAAACTCGCCCTCGTACTCAGCCCGGCGCGAGCCGTACTTGCCAATGCCGAGGTAGGGACGCAGTTGCGCAGGCACCGTGTAAAAGCACATCAGTTTCCCGCCGCCCTCGACGAACTCAACAACCTGCTGGATCTCATCGTCATGCCACACGGCGCTGTAAGGGAAGATCGCCAGCTTGTAGCCGGCCAGCTTGCCCTCCACCACCTCCTCCTCCGTAATCATGTCGTAGGCGAGGCCGCTTTGCGCCAGGGTCGCCTCGACTATCTTCGAGAAGGCTATCGAGCCCCGGCCCTCCGCTGGGCGCTCCTTGATGGAGAAGGTAGCCTTCACTACGGCGATGTCCGGCTGCTGCGCGAGTGCGCAGGTCACCAGCAACATTGAAAGGGTCACGGCAAACCAGGTTCTCATGTTTACTCCTCCTCGAAGGGCTGATATACACGCGGGAGGTCGGGGTTCACGGTCGCTCGGCGAACCGGAACGATGACGCGGTCCCCGACCCTAACCTCCGGCAGGTCGGTCACATCCACCATGCAGTGGTCCATGGCGATGCGGCCGACGATGGGAGCTTCCTGCCCTCGGACAGTGACGGTCAACGCATGGTACGATCTGCCCATGCCGCCGCCCAGCCGTCTGAGCATAGCTTTCCCGAAGGTGTTCCGCCGACCAGCGAGGCTCAGGGGCAGTAGGCCCAAGCCGTGCGCATAGCCGAGCGGAACCGTCGCGATGCGGGTCTCGCGACGGCAGTGAAACTCGCCGCCGTAGCCGATCCTGCCTCCGACGCCGACCTCGCCCAGGTGCACCACCCGGCTGCGCAGTTCGAAGGTGCAGCGCAGGTCGAGCTTGTGCGTTTTGACCTGAGCGGGATACTGACCGTAGAGCAGCGTCCCCACGCGCACCAGGTCCAGGTGGCTGTCAGGGTTCTCGAGGGTCAGCGCGCTGGCGGCGGCGTGAATCAGCAGGTCGCGGCGGCCCTCGCGTTGGGCCAGGTCCCTCGCCATCTCCACGAACATCCTGAGCGACATGCCGGGCTTGAGGACCTCCAGCGGGTCGGCCATCATGCCGGAACCTGGTGGGCCGAAATGCGTGTACACGCCGGTGATGTCAACATTCCCGAAGCCCTCCGCCATGTCCAGCATGTCCGGCGCGGAGTCATCGGAGGGCATGCGCCCCAGGCCCGTGTCAATGTAGATGTGCGCACGCGCGCGCCGCCCGGTTACCTGCGCCGCCTCGTGCAGCCAGGTGATGTGCTCGACCCCGGAGACGGTGGCCGTCAGATCGGCGGCAACCAGGTCCTCGCACTCCTCGCGGAGCGCCGGCATGAAGATCAGAATGGGCGCCTCGATGCCGGCCTCGCGCAACTTCACCCCCTCGGGGATGGAACTTACGCCGAGCCAGCGCGCGCCAGCCTCCAAGAGTACGCACGCGGCCCCGAGCAGGCCGTGGCCGTAGGCGTTCGACTTGACGACGGCCATGAGCCGTGTGCCAGGCTTGAGGACGGACAGCACTTGCTGAACGTTGTGCCGCAAGGCCTCCGGGTCCACGGCCACGTAGGTGGTTGGGTCGGTTCTGCTGTTGCCCTCGGTCATAGTGTCATTACCCAGGACATTACTCAGTCCATTCGGGATAGAGTCCCTGCCGTCTGGAGCGGCCGCCTGAGGGCTCGCGTAGCGAGGCCGGAGTCGGCCCGCTGGCAGCGCGGAGAAGGCGGGCCGGGCTCAGGTGCTCCCGCTCACGGCGGGATCACCTTCGCACGGCCCCTCCAGCTGTTGCCCTCGGTCATAGTGTCATTACCCAGGACATTACTCAGTCC
>JALGVE010000169.1 GCA_029820045.1 Candidatus Zipacnadia bacterium
TCGGGCTAGAAAGCCCGACCTACGCTGGTGGTCGCGCCCATCGGGCGGGACGGGCCGGCCTCACCCCGCCCTGCGGGCGGGGTTCGGGCGGCCCCTCCATCACGGCGGCATCTCTTGGCGACCGAGAGCGCGGTCAGCGCCCCTCCATCACGGCGGCATCTCCTGGCGACCGAGAGCGCGGTCAGCGCCCCTCCATCACGGCGGCATCTCCTGGCGACCGAGAGCGCGGTGAGCGCCAGCCCTTCCCCTGACCCTGCTCGGGTTTCGCGAAAGCAAGGCCCTCGTCTGTCCGGGACAGGTGAGGGCACCTGTCCTACTACCCGAACCACGGGATCGGCTCGCCGGATATGTCCATGATGACGTTCTTGTAACGCACGTTCTCCAGCAATCCGTGCATGCCGCGCTCGACGCCTGTGCCCGACTGCTTCCAGCCGGGGAAGGGTGACTGCGGGTAGACCTGATTGTATGTGTTGACGTAGACCGTGCCGGACTGAATCGCGCGCACCATCCGCTGAGCGCGGTCGGCGTTCGTCGTGAACACGCCGGAGCCCAGGCCGTAAGGCGTGTCGTTAGCGAGGCGCACGGCGTCCTCCTCATCCTCGAAGGGGATAGCGACCAGCACCGGACCGAAGATCTCCTCCCGGGCCACGCGCATCTCGTTGGTCGCGTCGGTGAACAGCGTTGGCTCGATGAACCAGCCCTTCTCGCAACCAGGGACCTCCGGCACCTTGCCGCCGCAAGCGACGGTCGCCCCCTCCTCCTTGCCGATCTCGATGTATCGCATCACCTTGTCGAACTGCTCCTGGGAGACGATGGAGCCAAGCTGGGTCGCCTCGTCCATGGGGTCCCCGACCACGAGCGAGGAGAGCTTGTCGGCGACCGCTGCGCAGAGGTCATCGTAGATGGGCCTCTCCACCAGCAGGCGCGTCGCGGCGATGCAGTTCTGACCGTTGTTGAGCAGCAGCCCGAAGACTGCGCCGGCCACTGCCTGTTCGAAGTCCGCATCGGCGAAGATGATGTTGGGCGACTTGCCGCCTAGCTCCATGGAGGTGTTCGTGATGTTCTGCGCGGAAAGCTCGATGACGCGGCGGCCGACCTCCGTCGAGCCGGTGAAGAACACCTTGCCCACGTGCGGGTCGGTGACGATGGCCTCGCCGACCACGCTCCCCGGACCCGTGACCACGTTCAGAGCGCCGGCTGGCAGGCCGGCCTCAGCGAAGCACTCGCAGACCAGCGAGGTCGTCGTCGAGGTGATGCTCGCGGGCTTCATGATGACGGAATTGCCCGTCGCCAGCGCCGGGCCGATCTTGAGCATCCCGAGGAAGAGCGGGAAGTTCCACGGGGCGATGGCGCCGATGACGCCGTAGGGCTGGTAGAGCGAGAAGTCCACCTGGCCTGCGTTGGGGATGGGGATGGTCTCGCCCACGGCCGCGTCGGTGACCTCAGCGTACCACTGAAGGTAGGACACAGCGGCCGGCACGTCAATGTTCACGGAATCGGTGATGGTCTTACCGACATCGAGAGTCTCAAGCTCAGCGAACTCGTCGAGGCGCTCGGTGAGTATCTCGGCGGCGCGAGCCAGGATCGAGCCGCGCTCGGCGCTGGTCATCGCGCCCCACTCGCCATCGAAGGCCGCCTGAGCGGCCTCGCAGGCGCGGGCCACGTCCTCGGCGCCACCCTTGGCGATGCTGGCGATGACCTCGCCGTTGGCGGGGTTGATGGACTCGTAGGTCTCGCCGCTGGCAGCGTCGCAGTACTCGCCATCTATGAAAAGCTTGAACTCACGCATTTCTCGCCCTCCTCGTAACCGGGATGGCGGCATTCCTGTCGCCGTCCACGGAGCCCGACACGAATGTCGGGCCTCCGGTTGACCGGGGCGGCGGCATTCCTGTCGCCGGTCGGTTATGCTGGCGGTAGGCACAATTCGCCGCGCGGCCGAGATGCCCTTCTTGTGAGAAGGTCTCTGTGCGTGACCGACTGTGCAGGGCCGGCGCAGTGCGGCGAAGGTCCAGAGGGCATGCCGGGAGAACGCTTACGCAGGAGAGGAGAACGAAGGGAGACAGCCCTGATGGCAAAGGTGAATCGTGCAGCAGGCGCGAGCGCAGTCGTGTTCATGTTGCTGATGACCGCGGCCGCGGGCGAGGCCGCGGACGGTCAAGCTCCGCAGGAGGTTGGGCCGAACCTCGTGGTCAACGGCGGCTTCGAGAACGGCATCGAGGGCTGGCGCTCGACCACCAAGATCGTAGATGATCCGGTGTTCGCGGGCGAGCATGCCGCCTGCATTGACAGCACCGTGCAGGAGAAGGGCAACTACACCGCGCAGAGCTTCGTCCCCATCAAGCCCAACACGTACTACAGGTTCTCCGGCGCGTTCCGGCGCACCACCGGGCAGGGCTACGTCTACGTCCACTGCAACTGGTACAAGGC
>JALGVE010000075.1 GCA_029820045.1 Candidatus Zipacnadia bacterium
ATGGCTCATCATGATGGGCGGGCTCTCCTGCCTACGGCGATGGCACCTACCCTAGATTCCACCCCCACCCAATTACACCTTTAACCCCCACCACTTTTCGGCCAGGTTTCTAGCCGACTTCGGCGTACTTGCTTGGCTCCAACGATTGGCCGACTTGGCGCGTGTTGGGTAGACGAGGGCGTCGGGCTCCGTCGCCGTAGCTGAGGGGCCGTACGAGAGCGCGGCTGCGAGTGCTTCCGCGTGAGCAGAAGCGCACGAGCCGCGGCCTGCCTTGGACCTAGCTGCCTATCCTGTGGTCTCAATTAGCGCGAGCCAGGTCTGGTCCTCGTTCGGCGACTTCACGCGGAAGGAATCTGTAGCGTTCACGACGTCCTGGCTAGCAAAGCTCGCCGTCGCCGGATCGAACCACCGCACCCGCAGGTGATGGGCCGCCTGATCGCCGAGGCTTAAGAGAACATTCCCGCCTGAGGGGAAGTACAAGGCGAACAGATTCGGCGGCGCCGCCAGGCAGTACGCCTCGTTCTCCCCGCACTCGCTCAGCAGGTCCGGGCGAGGCTCGCAGGCGAAGAGGTCGAAGGCATCCGTGAAGGCGCGCGCCGCATGGATGACCGCCTGCGCGTGCTCACTGAGGCCAAGCCCTGCGTCCGGCCGGTGAAAGCGCGCACTGGCGCATCCCGCGAAAATGTTGCGCCAGAAGCGCTCGATATTCTCCCGCTCGTCCAGGGCCTTCTTCGAGCCGCCGACGCGCCCGTAGATTTTAACGTTGTTGATGGGCCGGGGGCCGCCCGCCTGCTCGCGCAGGTTGTTGCGGTACCAGATGAGGCGGTCGTAGTGGGTCTGCCCGACCTGCCAGTTGTTCTGAGAGACGTCGCAGAAGCTGAACAACTCAGGATGCTGATAGGTCGTCGCGTGAACCTCATCGCGAAGGTCCCAAATGTCCCACATCTCTGTCAGGTTCACCTGAACCCCGCGCTTTTCCGCCTCCTGAGCGATGAACTCCCCCCAGTAGAGCGCCCACTCAGCGGGCGCGCGCGTCTCGTTATCGAGGCAGTAGAGGACGTTGCCGAAGGGCAGCGTAACATCCAGCACCCGGCGCACGAAGGCCTGCTGGTAGCCGAGCAGGACTTCGTCGTTGTTGACCGCCGGGACTGAGTGAAAGAACGGCTGGGGCTTCCGCGCCGGATGGTAGGGCCACTCGGTCTCCAGCTTCGTGTTCTCGGTAGTGTAGTTGACGTTGTTGGACGGATTCCAGGGGTTGCGCAGCCAGTTGTCACGATAGTGGTCGAAGGTCGCCCAGATCTCGATCTGCATAATGATGCCGAGCTCTTCACACTCCCGGCAGCAGGTTTCCAGGCGGCTCCAGAACTCCTCGTTGAACTGCGTGAGGTCGTACTTATCTCCGGCCAGGGCGAAGGGGGGCTTGCCCCCCATAGCCTTGGCGAAGGGGGGCACGTTATTCTCGTCGCGCCAGGAGAGCGTGCCGCGGATGTAGTTCCCGCCGCACGCCGCCAGCTTCGGAAGGTTATCTTCCATCAGCGCCGGATCGTTGAAGAGATTGTCCTCATCGGAGCCGCCGAGTAGCAGCACCGTCTCGCCGTGATAGCTCCAGTACCAGGGCGTATCCTCTGACACCTGAATGCGGTCGGCAGCCATCGTTCTCCCTCCCAGCAGCAGGCAGGCCAACAGCGCGATAACCGTGGCCGTGCCGAGACCTGAGGCGCGACCGAGTGCAGATGTCATCATCAAAGTCCCCCATGAGGTCCCGACATGTCGTTTGTGGCCGCAGACGCCCTCGTCTGCGGCGGTGTCGTTCTCTTGGCTGTTCTTCGCCTCGGTCGTGGCGACGACCTTCCCAGGCTATTGCAGGATTCGCCAGAGGTCAAAGGGATGCAGTTGACGTATATGGCGACGGACTCGGGCGTTGTAGGGCCCGGGCCTGTATTGGGCGGGGCACAGGTCCCCGCCCTACACGAGGGCGAGGCGCAGGTCTCCGCCCTACAAGAGGAGCGAAAAGCGATGGCGAGCAAGAAACTGGACGTGGACCTTCGCATAGAGGAAGTTACCGCACATTCGCGGCGCAACTGGCCGGTGACCTCCGGAGTGCCGATGGCGCAGGGACAGCTCAAGAGAGGCGATGAGCTGCGCCTCGCCGGGAGACGAGGCGGCGAGCTGCCCTTGCAGTGGGAGCCGCTGGTCTACTGGCCGGACGGCAGCGTCAAGTGGGCGCTGCTGGACGCCCAGCCGCACACCCGGGCCGGTCAGACGCGATACCTGAAGCTGTCAACGGGCAAGAGCAAGGCGGCGCCCGAGCAAAGGGCCACAGTGTCCAAGCGCGGGAACCTGGTGCGGATCAGCACCGGCGCCATTGCGTTGGAGATTGACACGAATGATTTCCGGCTCTTCAACTCGGTACGCGCGCCTGACGCCGAGGGCAAGATGGTCGAAGTGCTCGCTCAGGGCGAGGGCCTGCTGCTCGTTGACGCGCGCGGCAGCAAGTGCTTTGCGCATCACGCGCCCGTTGAGGCGACCATCGAGCGACGCGGGCCGATCCGCGTCACCGTAGCACTCAAGGGCGAGTATCGGAACCGTGCCGGGCGGCGGTGCTTCTCGTTCACGGTGCGCCTGCACGCCTTCGCAGGCTGCGACTTCGTGAAGGTCGAGCACATCATCCTCAACGACAATGACAGCGGCGTGTTCACGAACATCCGCGAGGTCTCGGTGGGCCTTAAGCCGGCCGGTGGTGCGGAGGAGGTTGAGATCGGCGACGCGGGCAAGCTCAAGGGCGACGGGCGACTGCTCCAGGTGGATCACAAGGGTTGGATCGCTGAGGGCGCCGGGAAGAAGAAGGGCAGGCGCGCACCCGGCTGGATAGCCGCGCGGGCCGATGACCTGTCAGTTACCGCCGTCATCCGCGACTTCTGGCAGCAGTGGCCCAAGAGTCTGGAGGTGCGAGATGGGCAGATGGTCCTCGGGCTGTTCCCCGCGCTGGCGGAGGACCAGTACGAGGGCCTGGAGCCAGTCGAGAAGTACTACTACCTGTTCGACGGCGCGAAGTACAAGATAAAGACCGGCGTGGCGAAGCGCCATGAGTTCTGGTTGCGCTTCGCCGCGGACGGCTCTGAGACGGACACCGACGCCTTCGCCTCATGGGTCAATGCGCCCCTGTTCGCGGTCGCTGACCCGGAGCATTTCACTGCGACGGGCGCCATGGGCGACCTGACGCCGGCGACCGAGGAGGTCTCCGCTGGGTACAACGAGGCGGAGGCCAAGTGCTTCCAGGCATACACGGACCTGGTGGAGGAGGAGGGCTACTACGGCATTTTTAACTGGGGCGACTGGTTCGGGGAGCGCGTCTACAACTGGGGGAACGAGGAATATGATACCCAGCACGCGTTCTTCCTGCAGCTCGCGCGTACCGGCGACGTGCGGTACTTCCACTGGGGCGAGACGAACGCGCGGCATAACATGGACATAGACGTGGTGCACTACCTCAACGACGACTACCGCAACAACTGGGAGATCGGCGGCTACCAGTTCCCGCTGCATGTGGGCGCGGTCTACCTGCACGCCATCGGGCACACCGGCGGATACTTCCCCAGGAGCGTCGGCAAGAAGCGCTGGCCCAAGGCCTACTACGCCGCCGACCCGCGCAACCTCGGGCACCTGTGGAACGAGGGCACGCTGGAGTACTACTGCCTCACCGGCGACCCCTGGGCGCTGGAGGTTGGCCTGCAGATCGCCGACAACCTGGTGGAGATCGGGAAGGTCAAGGACTTCACCTGGTGGATCGGGCGCGACCCGCACTGCGGGCGCACGACCGGCTGGCCGCTGACAGCCCTGAGCGCGGCGTACGGTGTCAGCGGCAAGCAGAAGTACGCGCGCACCGCGAGGAAGATCGTCGAGCTAATCCTGGGCAACCAGGACTCAAACTGCGGCGGCTGGATATACAAGCTCTACCCGGGTCACTGCTTCTGCGACACGCCGCACTGGGGGATGGCGACCTTCATTACCGCCGTCATGATGAACGGGATGATCAACTACTACCAGGCGACCGGCGACGAGCGCGTGGTGGACTCCATCCTGCGCGGCTGCGACTTCGTCATCAGCGACTCCTGGGACGAATATGCGGGGCAGTTCCATTACACCTCATGCCCGGCCAGCAGCCTCGGGTATGACATGCGCATCCTGCGCTCACTGTCCTTTGCCGCGAGGGTTGGCGGCAAGGAGCGGCACAAGCAAGTATTGCTGAAGTGCTTCCACGGCTGGCTGAACTACATTCGCGAGATGGAGGAGACAGGCTCGGGCTACGGCAAGTCATACGGCTCCTGGAACCGCGGCCTGCCGCACGTGATAGCGGACCTGAAGGCGATGGAGGAGGGAGTAAGCCGTTAGTGCAGGCAGGTGCCCTCACCTGCCGAGCCTTTGGGCAGACGAGGGCGTCTGCCCGCACGATAACAGCGTTGATTGCCTCCTGCCTTGCGCAACAGGTTGAGTGTCGCGCCATTGCTCAGAGCCCCAACTCCTTACCGATGTCCTGCATCGCCTCGATGACGAACTGAATGTGCTCGCTCAGGTCAATTCCAAGCTCCTCGGCGCCGGTGATGATGTCCTCGCGGTTGACCTTGGCGGCGAAGGACTTGTCCTTCAGCTTCTTGCGAACCGACTTGGCCTTCAAGCCCTCCAGGCGGGTGGGTCGCACCAGCGCGACCGCGACGATGAAGCCGGTCAGTTCGTCCACCGCGAAGAGGGTCTTGCGCACCAGGGTGTCGCGGGGAACGCCAACGTCGGGGGCATGTGAGGCGATGTCCTGGATCATCTGCTCGTCCACGCCGCGCTCGCGCAGGATCTCGCCGCCCTTGAGCGGATGGTCGGGCAGCGCGGGATGTATCTCCCAGTCGAAATCGTGCAGCAGCCCGACGTTGCCCCAGTACTCCTCGTCTTCGCCGAACTTTCGGGCGTAGGCGCGCATCGCGGCCTCGACGGCGTAGGCGTGCTTGCGCAGGTTCTCGTTCTGCGTGAACTCGTGAAGTATCTCTAACGCCTCAGCGCGGGTCATCTTTCGCATCTCCCTGCGGTTGGATCTATTGCGGCCAAGCAAGTCTGTGCGCGTGCCATTTCGCCCTCAGCCAGCACAAGCCTTCCTGGGCGACCAACCACGCGGAGGGTTTCCTCGGTGGTTCGCGAACATTGCACGGGGAGACGCCGCTCCATACGACAACGACATCGGCCGAGCTGAAGCCCGGCCGCTCCATACGACAACGACATCGGCCGAGCTGAAGCCCGGCCGCTCCATACGACAACGGCACTGGCCGAGCTGAAGCCCGGCCGCTCCATACGACAACGGTACTGGCCGAGCTAAAGCCCGGCCGCTCCATACGACAACGCGATCATCGTGGCGCCGTGTGGAGGGGCTGGGCTTCAGCTCAGCCCATGCCGTTCTGAAGGGACTCTCGCGAATGAATGACACGCCGACGCACACCGACTTCCTGCGCGTGCTGGAGCCGTGGCCGGCGTTCGCGCAGCAGTACTGGTGGGACGACCCCGAGCGGCCTGAGCTGGGCTGCTTCGGCACCGGCTACAACAGTTGGGGAGTGCAGACCAACCAGAAGTTCCTCGGGGCCTACGCCGTCCTGGCCGCCGACCCGGACCTCGACGAACAGGCGGTCGGCCTCAGCCGCGAGGAGATCCTGGACAAAGCCCTGCGCGCGCTGCGGTTCTCGCTGGCAAGCCACGTCAGCGGCGATCATCACTGCAGCGATGGCACACGATGGGGGCACACCTGGATCTCGGCGCTCGGGGTCGAGCGCATGATGCACGGCGTGGACGCCATCGCCGAGCAGATGAGCGAGGAAGACCACGAGGGCCTGCGCCGGATGCTCGTCTCCGAGGCCGACGCGCTGCTGGACCTCGAGGTCACGGGTACCAAGTGGGCGGCGGATCGAGGGAACAGGCCGGAGTCGAACATCTGGAACGGCGCGATCCTGGCGCGCACCTGCATGATGTACCCCGATGAGCCGCGCGTGGATGCGTGGATGGAAAAGGCCCATCGCTTCCTGCTCAACGGCATCTCCATCGAGGCCGACGCGGAGGACGAGACCCTCATCGCCGGGCGGCCTGTCAAGAGCTGGCACGTGGGCCCGAACTTCTTCCCGAACTATGCGCTCGACCACCACGGCTATCTGAACGTGGGCTACATGGTCATTTGTTTGAGCAACATCGCCATGCTTCACTTCGCCTGCAAGCGCGCGGGTTGGGAGGCGCCACCCGACCTCTACCACCACGTCGCCGACCTGTGGGCGCTGGTCAAGCGGCTCATCTTCGAGGATGGGCGGCTGATTCGGATCGGCGGCGATACCCGGCAGCGTTACTGCTACTGCCAGGACTATCTGCTGCCCTCGCTGGCGTTCGCAGCGGACCACCTGAGCGATGCGCACGCGCCTGAGCTGGAGGCCGGTGCGCTCAAGCTGATTCACCAGGAGCAGGCGGCGAACGCGGACGGCAGCTTCCTGTCCCAGCGCCTGGAGACCATCCGCAGTACCAATCCCTACTACTACACGCGGCTGGAGTCCGACAAGGCCGTGGTGCTGTCCATGAACGCCTACTGGCGGCGCGTCTTCGACCTGGAGACCGCTGAGCCGGAGGAGGACTTCGAGGAGGCGGTGGCCGGAAGCTGGGAGGAGCCTGAGCACGGGGCGATGTTCCATCGCTCCGCGCGCCGGATGGCCTCGTGGAGCTGGCGGGCATCGGAGGCGCCGCAGGGCCTGTGTCTGCCCCCGGCCTCCGGCCACCTGGCGGAGTGGTGCTCGAACCTGGGCGGGCTGGTGAGGCTGCTGGGCGAGACCGGCAGGCGGACGGTGCTGCGTCACGAGCAGGCGACCTTCGAGGGAGGCTTCCTCACGGTCGGGACCGTCGCCGACAGCGGCGGCGCGGCGATGGCCGAGGGCTGGAAGGGCACCGAGCGGGCGGAGCATCACTACGCGGTCGCGGCGCTGCCCGACGAGCGCACCATGATCGTGCTGGAGTACTGCCGGCTGCGCCTGCGCATCTACCTGGCGGAGGTCAAGGGCCTCAAGCTGAACGTCCCCAACGATCTGTTCAACAGCTTTCAGCGGACCTACTTCACCGAGCAGGGCGAGACTGTCGCTGATGGTCGAGCGGAGCAGACGCTGAACTTGCGCTCGCGCTGGGTCAATGTCGAGGACGCGATCGGCGCGGTCGGCATCTACGGCGCGCACAGCTTTTCCATCTGTCAAGCCGGGAAACGCCGCGCCTCCGGCTACGCGGACAGTCTCTACTACGACGAGCTGTGCTTCCCTCTTGAGAGCGGCGTGTTTGACGTGAACCCGGGCACCGTGGTGCTTGATTGCGGGAGCGTGGTGCTCTCCGGCGCGGATCGTGAAGAGACGCATGAGCTTGCCGAGGGCGGCGTCGCGAGGCTGGACTGTGACCGCGAACTTGCACGCGCCGTGCAGGTTGTGGGGGCGGATGGGGAGCAGTACGCTCTGTCGGCAGACTTCAGCGAGGATCAGCCAAGGGCGAGCCTAAGGGTCGGCGAGACCGTGCTGGCGAGGCTGGGTTAGCCAGCAGCAGGCGCGGGCCTCGCGCCTTCGGCAGATGCGAACAGCCCTCGGGTTGGGCCCTTGCCGTTGCTGTGCGGAGGGCCCGGAGGCCTGTCCGGCCCACGTCGTTATTGTTCCTCGCCGTTTGCGTGGCCGAGTTGAAGCCTGGCCACTCCTTACGACAGCGGCCTCGGGCGAGGCGCAGAATCCGGGAAATCAGTTGCTGTGTGGAGGGGCTGGTCCCGCCGTGGCGGGATCAGCCCCGAAGGACAACAACAGTCTTGGCCGAGCTGAAGCCCGGCCACTCCTTACGACAACGGCCTCGGGCGAGGCGCAGAATCCGGGAGGTTAGTCATGAGCGCGAGAAGGTATCTGGACGAGAAGACCGGCGCGCACCCCTTCCACCATGACGCGGATGGGCCTCGGCCGCACGTCTTCTTCATCACGGCCGACATGGTCCCGCCGGAGAGCTATGACCCGGAAAGCCCCATGCGCGAGCACCTGCGCACGCCTAACCTGGACCGGCTCATGGGCCAGGGCACGCGGTTCACGCACGCCTTCAGCGCCTCGCCGCTGTGCGGCCCCTCGCGGGCCTGCTACCTGACGGGGCGCTATCCGTACCTGACCGTCAATGAAGAGCGGGCGCACGACGGCTCGGAGTTCGCGCTGCGCGCCTCGGATGCGATTTTCCCTGAATACCTGAAGGCAGCGGGCTACGCGACCAAGCACGTGGGCAAGTGCCATGTCGGCACCACCAAGTTCATGGACGCCTTCGGGGAGAACGACACGCCCTGGAACCGCTGGGCGCCGCCGCTTGAGGACGACGACGGCTACCTGCGCTACCTGCGGGACCTCGGCGTGCAGCCGCCTACGTGGCGTGACCCCGTGGTGGGCCTGCGCCCGGACCGGAGGACGCCGGGCAACAGCCTCGGCGGCTGGGTTGTGCAGAAAGGCGGCGAGGAGCTGCCCGAGGCGGCTACCTACAGTCAGTACCTGGCGTGGCTGGCCGGCGAGCACCTCGCGAGCGCGCTGACGCAAACCGAGCAATCGGGCGACCCCATCTATCTCCAACTCGACTTCTTCGCGCCGCACCAGCCGTTCCTGGTGCCCACCTGCTACGAGGAGCGCGCGCGGGAGCTGGAGGAGCGTATCGAGCTCCCCCCGACCTACTTCGAGGCTATGAGCGGCAAGGCACAGGGCTGGCCGCGCGTGTACCACTTCTACCTCAAGAACTGGGGGCTGTACGACGAGCGTACCGCGCGTCGGTACATGCTCATGAACTTCCTGCAAATCGAGGCCCTCGACGCCGCGCTGGGCCGGTTCCTGGCGGCGCTGGATGAGTGCGGTCTGTATGATGACTCGCTGATTATCTTCGCGGGCGACCATGGAGAGATGAACTGCGAGCGAGGGCTCGTGGACAAGGGCGTCTACGGCCACCCCAAGGTGGCACGGGTCCCGCTGGCCGTCAAGCTGCCCGGCGGCACGTGCGGGCAGACGCCTCGTCTGCCCCGTACGGTTGACGCGATGGTGTCCCTGTTGGACCTCGCGCCGACCCTGCTGGAGGTCGCAGGCGTCACGCCGGCGGCGAGGCTGGACGGCGAGTCGCTGCTGCCCCTCATCCGCGGCGAGAAGCAAGAGCGCGACCAGCCTTTCATCTTTGAGTGCGGCTGGCACGTCTGCCCGAATCCGGCGGTCTCGTACTTCGCTCAGCTCGAGGCGGGCCCGGAGCCCCACCTGCGCGAGGGAGACCGCTGGTTCATGTACACGTACAACCTGACCTCGGAGTTCGATGAACTCTACGACCTGGACGATCCTAGCTACCGGAACCTCGCCGGTGCGGACGAGTACGCCGAGGTGAAGGTCGAAATGATCCGTCGGCTGGGGGCGTTCCTGGAGGCGGACCCGCGCTGGACCTGCTACTGGCACACCTTCCGGCTCGACAAGTACGAGCACCTGGACATGGCCCAAGGCGACTTCCAGATGTTCAGACCCAAGTGAACCGGGAGGCGCGAGACGTGCGTGGCGTCCAGCCCGGCTGGGCAGCGCCGTGGACGGCCCGGCTCGGGCCGGGCCGTCCACGATACGCCACGATGGCTGGCGAGCAAAGCTCGCCGCCCCGCACAGGCTCAGCCGTCTCCACGGCTGAGCCTGTGCGGGGCACGGTCTGCAACGCAGACCGTGCCATCGTGGCGAGGTGCGCGCGAAGCGCGCACGCGCTGCCCGTAGGGAAGCCTGGCTTGAGTACAGGAACTTCTGGGCGCGCTCGCGATAGGGCGAGCCAGCCAAGAAGGACCCGGAGCGCCATCGGCGAAGTTAGCACGACTTGAGCACCTGACAACGCAAGACACGCGAGGAATGTGAGAATGAGCGAGAATGCGATGCCGACGGTAGACATTGAGGGACACGAGATCGGGCGGCTGGTCATCGGCACCAACTGGTTTCTCGGCTACTCCCACCAGAGCTCGGCGAGGAGCACCTGGATCAAGCGCTATCAGACGCCCGAGACCATCGCCAGCGTGCTCGAAGTCTGCACGGCCGGGGGCATGAACTTCATCGTCGCCCCCATCAGCGAGATCCTGCAGGAGGCCCTGCAGATACAGGAGGCCAAGACCGGCCGTCACATCGAGTGCATGTTGACGCCCGGCGGGGCGACCACCGACGAGCTCCTGACCAACATTGACCACTGCGCAGAGTTGGGGGCTGAGTTCTGCTCCCCGCATACCTCCTGGACGGACTCGCGCCTGCACATCGTCAACAACGAGATAACCGAGTACGAGAGGGTCGCTGCGCACATCCGCGACTGCGGCATGATCCCCGGCCTCAGCACCCACCGGCCGGAGGCCATCGTCGTCGGTGACAAGGCCGGCTACGACATCGCCACTTATATCCAGCCGTACAACCCGCTCGGCTTCTTGTGTGCGGTGGAGACTGACTGGATGGCGCGCATCATCAACAACACGCCCAAGACCGTGGTCATCATCAAGCCGCTGGCGGCTGGCCGCCTCAACCCCATCACCGGTCTGACCTTCGCCTTCAACACGATCAAGGACAACGACGTGGTGTGCATTGGGCTGCTATGCGAGGAGGAGGCGGAGGAGGACCTGGAGATCGCACGGCAGATCCTCGCGCAAAAGCGGGTCGAGGTCGAGCTTCAGTACACGCGCTCCAAGGCTCACTTGGGGAAGACGTCGCAGTAGACTTGCGTGGGAGGTAACCCGCTCTCCGCATTATGCTGCGATACCTGGGCAGAATCGGCGCTACGAACGGCCGTCTTGGGAGTAAGGGAGTGACTCTCTGCGCCCCTGCCGAGGTGAGCCTATTGCGAGCATGAGCCAACTGAACTCGTCGGCCACCAGGGAGGTCATAGAAAAGGGGGCGGGGAATACACCTTTCGAGACTCAAGAAGGGGGCGCACGAATGGCCAAGACCCCGCAGGGCAATGCCAAGGAAGAAAACCCCAAGCTGCCGTTGTACATAGGCCCCGTCCGCTCAGAATGGCGTGACGCGGCCAAACAGAAGTACGGGGAGTTGTCCCGACGGCTCGCCGACATAGCAGAGAGGCAAGCCAAGGGCAGCTGAGCGCCGCTAGAAACCTGGCCGGAAAGGGGCCCTTTACGGTCGTCCCAGGCAGGTGCCGTAGGGCAGGACGCTCAGTCTAGTGTCCGCCCCTGATGGGATCAGCAACATCTCGGCCTC
>JALGVE010000076.1 GCA_029820045.1 Candidatus Zipacnadia bacterium
GCGTTGACAGGTTGTGCATTTCGGGCTTTGACAAGCTATGCGCCTTCCTGTAGAGTATGAACCCAGACGCGCGCGGGAAGCAACAACATCACTGAGTTAGGGAGGGTCAGCGATGCATCTCTCGCATTCCAAGGTGTGGGGCCTAGCAGTGGGGCTGGCTGTCATAGCGATGGTCGTGGTCATGACCGGCTGCCCTAAGCCGCCAGCCGAACAGGAGCCGGTCGTACCGCCGGAACCGGAGGCGGCACAGCCAACGGGTGAGCCATATAAGATAGGAGCGATATTCGCCACCACAGGGCCGGCCGCCGCTCTGGGCGAGCCGGAACGCGATACGGCGAAGCTCGTGGAAGAGCAGATCAATGCCGCCGGCGGCATAGACGGCCATCCGCTGAACATTGTCATCCGCGACACCAAGGGCGAGGACACCCAGGCTCTCAGCGCGGTCAAGGAACTCATCGAGAAGGAGAACGTGCTGGCAATAGTGGGACCAAGCCGTAGCGGCACGACGTTGAGCGTAGTTGACGCCATCGAGAAGGCCGAGGTGCCGTTGGTCTCCTGCGCGGCCTCCGTGAAGATCACCACGCCAGTGAAGAAGTGGGTCTTCAAGACGCCGCAGACGGACTCCGACGCGATCAAGAAGATCTATGCCTATCTCAACAAGCAGGGCATCTCCAAGGTGGCCGCCCTGACCGTGCAAAACCCGTACGGCGAGAGTGGGCTGGAGCAGATCAAGGCCCAGGCGGAGGGCGCGGGGATCACGGTGGTCGCGGCCGATACCTTCGGCGACAAGGACACGGACATGACGCCGCACCTCACCAAGATCAAGGCCACGGACGCCGAGGCCCTGATCTGCTGGGGCGTCGGCCCGGCTCCCTCCCTCATCACCAAGCAGGTGAAGCAGCTAGACATGGGGATCCCGCTGATCCAGAGCCACGGGATCGCGAACAAGAGGTTCATCGAGGGGGCCGGCGACGCGGCGAACGGCGTGATCTTCCCGGCAGGCAAGCTGATTGTGGCAGACCAACTGCCTGATGACGATCCGCAGAAGGAGACGCTGCTCAAGTACACTGAGGACTTCCGGGCCAAGTACGACAAGGACCCGGATACCTTCGGCGGCCACGCCTGGGATGCGGTGCAGTTGGTCATCAAAGGCTTGAAGGAAGCCGGGGACGACAAGGAGGGCATCCGCTCGGCGATCGAGAACACGACGGACTTCGTAGGTATCGGGGGCATCTTCAACTACTCAGCCGAGGACCACTACGGCCTCACCGCGGACGCCTTCGTCATGGTCAAGATCGAGGACGGCGAGTGGAAGCTGCTCCCGGACTAGTGCTGCATTCGGTAGATTGATGCCATGGCGCGCTGGAAGCCCGCCTGACGGTAGGTTCAGAAACGGGCTCTGGCAGTTACTTTCCTGGAAAAGCGTACGATTACGGAATGCGGCTCACAGCGTAGCGCACGCCTGGTGGAGGGGCCGCACGAACCCCGCCTTGCGGGCGGGGTGAGGCAGGCCCGTGGTTGGCAGAGCGGGCCGACCTCGGCCTTGCTGTTGCAGGGCCTCGTGCGGCCTCTCCGTACGACTCGACAGGCGAGAGGCCTGCTGCGAGACACAGGTAGCGGTGCGCCCGCTGCTCATACTGGTTGCGCGTCTTGGGGTTGCGGCGTCTTCGCAGGTGTGCAGTGACGGCACCCGCACTCCGGTTGCTGGAGTTGCGAGAGGGGGCATTCCCCCTATCTCATCCCACCGTGGCGGGAGGGTGCGCGGGTGCCTCTGGCCCCGTGGTCTGGACGGGCCAAGCCCGCCGAGGGCTTGCGCAGACGAGGGCGTCTGTGCGCACAATTGGGGCCTGCGGACGACCTGAGGCCGACCATCTTTCAGGCCCAGCTTCGCGCATCCGCGCGGAGGCACGGTCTGTCGCCTCTCCCCTGGCAGTGCGGGAGGTCCCACGTACATGACCTGGGAGCAACAAGTACTGCAGTACCTCCTCTCGGGGATTACCACCGGCAGCACGTACGCGCTGATAGCTCTGGGGTTCTCGCTGGTCTACAACGCGACCGGGGTCATCAACTTCGCGCAGGGCGAGTTCGTGATGCTCGGCGGGATGATAACCGCAGTGCTGCTGAAGTCCTGGGGGCTGTCTCTGCCACTGGCGGCGGGCATCGCCATCGTCGCGACGACGCTCGTAGGGCTGGCGCTCGACCGAGCGGCGATCAGACCGGCGCGCAACGCCTCGATCGTTACCCTCGTCATCATCACCGTGGGCGCTTCCATCTTCATGCGCGGCCTTGCCGGGATCATCTGGGGGCCGAACGAGCACGCCGTGCCCGCCTTCAGTGGTGAGCAGGCGATCACGGTTGGCGGCGCCTTCATCACACCACAGAGCTTGTGGGTGCTGGGAGCCACCGTGGTGGTGGCGCTAGCCATGTGGGCGGTGTTCGAGTACACCCTGGTCGGCAAGGCGATGCGGGCCTGCGCCATCAACCCGGTTGCGGCGCGGCTCTGCGGCATTGACCTGAGCCGGATGGTGTCGTGGTCATTTGCGCTGGCGGCGGGTTCAGGGGCCATTGCGGGCATCGTGCTCGCGCCCCTCACCATGACGCAGTACAACGTCGGGACCATGCTCGGCCTCAAGGGCTTCTGTGCGGCAATGCTCGGCGGGCTGGGCAACGGGCTGGGCGCGATAGCAGGCGGCTTCCTGCTCGGAGTCCTGGAGGCGCTGGGCGCAGGGCTGATTAGCTCGAGCTACAAGGACGCCATCGCCTTCGTGGTGCTGCTTGCGGTGCTGGTGCTGAAACCGAGTGGCCTGCTCGGCGGCAGCGAGGGGCGGAGCGGATGAACCCGCGCAACGCCACGGAGCGGTCAACGGAGCTGAGCGACCTGCAGGAGGCGCAGGTCGCCGCGCACCGGCGAAGGCGCCGGCGACAGTTCCTGCAACTCCTGGTCTTCTTCGCCGTCGTGGCGCTGGTGCCGGTGTTCGTGCGCAACGCCTACTACCTGAACGTGCTCGTCTACGTCGGCATCTACGTCATCATCGCGACCGGCCTCAACCTGCTGATGGGCTACGCCGGGCAGATCTCCCTGGGCCACGCCGGGTTCTATGGCCTGGGGGCCTACACTTCCGGCGTCCTGACCGCGACTTACGGCTGGTCGCCCTGGGCGGCGATGCCGGTGGCGGTGGCGCTCACCTGCGCCGTGGCGTATGTCGTCGGCAGGCCGACCCTGCGGCTGAGGGGCCACTACCTGGCGATGGCGACCCTGGGCCTCGGGATCATCATCCAGGTCCTGCTGCGCCAGAGCAGTATCACCGGTGGCGCTTCCGGGCTGCTCGGCATACCGGCGATCAGCATTGCCGGGCGGTCGCTGGAGACGGACATGCAGTACTACTTCTTCGTGTGGGCTTTCGTCGCGCTGCTGCTCGTAGCCTTCGCGAACCTCGTGGACTCGCGGCCGGGACGCGCCCTGCGCGCGCTGCGCGAGAGCGAGTTGGCGGCGGGGATGCTGGGCGTTGATACGGCCTCCTACAAGGTGCAGGCGTTCGTGATCAGCGCCGCCTATGCGGCAATCGGCGGCATCCTCTACGCGCACGCTTCCATGCACTTCCTCAGCCCCCAGCCCTTCGGCTTTCACACTTCGATCGCGCTCGTGGTGATGGTGGTGCTGGGCGGGGAGGGAACGCTGTGGGGGCCGGTATTCGGCGCGGCGACGATAACCCTGATTCAGGAGAAGCTGCGCCCATACAATGACATTGACATCGTGGTCTACGGGTTGCTCCTGATAGTAATGTTGATCATGATGCCCGGCGGGCTGTCAAGAGGACTCGCGGCGTTTGTCGAGCGCCTGCGCGGCCGTGCGCGGGTAGAGGAGGCCGCCTCATGATTGGGGCGGCGCTCTTGGAGCTTCGCGGGCTGCGTAAGGACTTCGGCGGCCTGGAGGCCGTGAAGGATGTCAGCTTTACCGTGCGCGAGGGGCAGATCAAGGCTCTCATCGGCCCCAACGGCGCGGGCAAGACAACCATCTTCAATCTGCTAACAGGTGTGCTCCCGGCCCAGGCAGGACGGGCCGAGTTCGCTGGCACGTCGCTGCTGGGTCTCGCGCCCCACCGCATCGCGGCTCTGGGCGTGGGCCGGACCTTTCAGACTACGCTTCTCTTCGACGACATGACGGTGCTGGAGAACGTGATGGTCGGGCATCACCTGCGAGGGAGGATGGGCCTGCTGGGGTCGGCACTGCGAGGCTCCGGCGTCAGGGCCGAGGAGAGGGTGACCCGCGAGGCGGCGATGGAGGCGCTGGCGCGGGTGGCGGTGGCCGAGGTAGCGGCGCGGCCGGCAGGCGAGTTGCCGATCGGTCAACGGAGGCTCGTGGAGGTGGCCCGCGCGCTCGCCGCGCAGCCGCGATTGTTGCTGATGGACGAGCCGGCCGCAGGCCTGAACATGCGCGAGACCGAGCAGATGGGCGAGCTGATCCGGCAGATTCGGGACGCCGGCGTGACCGTACTGCTCGTCGAGCATGACATGTCGTTGGTGATGGGCATCTCGGAGGAGATACTGGTGCTGGACCGCGGCGAGCGGCTGGCCGAGGGGCCGCCGGAGGCAATACAGAAGGACGAGCGGGTGCTCGCAGCCTACCTGGGCGAGGAGGCGGAGGAATGCTGACCTTGACCAGCGTGGAGGCCTCCTACGGGCGAGTGAAGGCCCTCCGAGGGGTGTCGCTGCACGTCGAGGCCGGCGAGATTGTCACGCTCATCGGAGCCAACGGCGCGGGGAAGAGCACAATCCTCAAGACCATCTCCGGCCTCGTCCACGCCGAGGCGGGGAGCATCAAGTTCGACGGCCAGGAGATCAGCGGGTGGAGTGCGGGACGGATCGTCTCTGCCGGTCTGTGTCAGGTCCCCGAGGGTCGCCAGCTCTTCGGAACCTTATCAACAAGGGACAACCTGCTGCTGGGCGCCTACCCTCGCCGGTCTCGGACCTCCAAGGCCGCGATAGCGGCGGACCTGGAGGAGCAGTTCGAGCGCTTCCCCCTGCTGTCGGAGAGGAGCCAACAGCAGGCGGCGAGTCTCAGCGGCGGCGAGCAGCAGATGCTGGCGCTCGCGCGGGGCCTGATGTCGGGGCCCAGGATGCTGCTCCTGGACGAGCCCTCGCTGGGCCTGGCCCCGAAGATCGTGCGGCAGTTCTTTCAGACTGTCGTCAGCCTTCGTGACGAAGGCCTTACCGTGCTGCTCGTCGAGCAGAACGCCAGGGCTGCCCTTCAGATAGCGGATCGAGGCTACGTCCTGGAGACCGGTCGGATCGTGCTGGAGGGCACGGCACAGGAGTTGCTGGAGAATCCCGAGGTACAGCGGGCATATCTCGGCAGGGGCTACAAGGAAGTCTGGGAGTGAGGAGGCTGGTACCAGTGGATAACAGCGCTTTCTGGGATGAGCATAATGAGACTATGCCGCGTGAGGAGCTGCTTCAACTCCAGCTCGAACGCCTCCAGGTCGTGCTGAACCGGGCGATGCGGGACATCGCCTTCTATCGCGAGCGCTTCGCAGACATCGAGAGCGTGCCCGACGGTGTGAAGTCGCTCGAGGACCTGGCGCAACTGCCCCTCACCAGCCGCGAAGACCTGCGCGAGGGCTACCCCTACGGCTTCTTCGCAGTGCCGCTGCGCGAGGTCGTGCGCATAGATACGGGGCCGGGCCTGAGCCGCGCGCCCACGGTCTGCGCCTACACGCGCAACGACCTCAAGCATTGGGCGCAGCTCGCCGCGCGCGTGCTCACGGCGGCCGGCGTCACTGCTGACTCGGTGGTGCAGATACCTTTCGAGGCCGGCATGTTCGAGGCCGCCTACGGCTTCGTCGAGGGGGCCCGACTCATTGGGGCCTCGGTAGTGTCCGTCCCCGGGGGCGACTACCGCAAGCAGGCACGGCTTATGCACGATTACCGGAGCACGGTGCTGGTGGGCCTGCCCTCGGATGCCCTGCGGCTGGCCGACGAGTTGGAGCGTATGGACCTGGGCCCGCGCGGCCTTTGGCTCGCCGTCGCCCTGCTGGGAGGAGAACCGTGGTCCGAGCAAACCCGAAGCGAGATCGAGGAGCGGCTGAGGGTGGAAACGCTGGATCACTTCGGAGTGCGTATCGCGGCCTCGCCCGGCGTCGCCTTCGAATGCCCGGCAAAAGCCGGACTGCACATAAACGAGGACCACTTCCTCGCCGAGATCGTTGACCCTGAAACCGGGGAGGCACTGCCGCCCGGCGCCGAAGGAGAGCTGGTGCTCACTACCCTGAGCAAAGAGGCCCTTCCCGTCATCCGCCACCGCACCGGAGACCTGTGCAGCATGAACGTCGAGCCGTGTGAGTGCGGGCGCACCTTCGCCAGGATCTCCCGCCCAAGCCTCCGCGCCGACCACCGGATCGTCGTGCGTGGCGTGTCCATCCAGCCGGAGGCCATCGCCCAAGCACTAGCCTCAATGCCCGGCGGGCCGCCGCAATACCAAGTAGTGGTCGGCGAACACGCCCCCGACGACGTGCAGATAAGGATCGCAGTACCCTCCCAGGCAGCGCAGGCCGGTCTGCACCGCATCGAACAGGCCCGTGAAAAGATCGAGCGCGAGCTCGCGGCCCTGCTCTCCATGCAGATACGAGTGTCCATGGTGGAACCGTCCAGCCTCGGTGAGGCAGCAGGCGAAATGCAGCCGGTCCTTGACCTACGCGTGCAGCCTTCGGCCGACTCCTGACCGCCCCGCGTTCGCTGCCGTCGGGATGCGCGGCGCGCACGCGAGCCGCAGGCTCGCGTTGCCCTGAGACTCCGATGCCCCACGGCCTGGCGCCGTGGGGCATCGCAGTCTCAGGGCGCGGGCGGAGCCCGCGCGCGCCGCGCCCACGGGCCTTCGCTCAGTCAGCGCTAAGGCGGAGCACGCGCACCCGCTGCGCCGGTACAGGCACCTCGACCGAGGCGCTGCCTTCCTCGATGGCCGCCTCCCAGGCCGCGTCTGACAGTCGGTCTTCCAGGCGCAGCGTGGCGCCTTCGAGGCCGAGGTTGCCCGCTTCGATGCTCAGCGTCGCGCGGCGCTCGTCCCCAGCCGAGTTGTACACGGTCAGGTAGACCGCGCCCTCCTCATCAGGCCCCCAGCGTTCGAGCCAGACGTCCGCATCGGAGCTGCGGGCGTACGTGATCGGCTGCCAGCCGGCGCCGGTGATGGCGCGCAGCACGGGCACGAAGCGGTTGTTCAGGTCAGCGACAGGCGCATAGGCGTCGGGCGTCGTGTACACGCGCATGTTCGCGAACGAGGGGTAGATGCCGTAGAAGGTGCAGAGGTGGTAGTAGTGCTCCATCTGCGCCGGGTCGTCCTGGATGTTGTATATCAGCAGCAGGAAGGGCTTCTGATGGGCCATCACGCGCTTCTGCTCCAGGTAGCCGCGTCCCTCGACGCCCATGATGTCCAGCGCGAAGAAGTGAAAGCGCCGGTTCTGATGCACGCCGTTGGCGAAGAGCAGCTTGCCGCTCTCGTGCAGGTAGTCGCGCAGTGACCAGAGGAACTCCAGCAGCGCGAAGCGGTTCGAGATGACCGGCCTACCGTTGGCAGGGTCGTAGGTCAGCGGCGTCTGAGCGTAGGCGAAGTGCTCGTGGCGATAGTTGAGGTAGCTGCCCCACGCGCCGAGGGAATCGACGTAGCTGCCGTCGAGGTTGGGGATCGCCTCGTGCTGCTCCGCTACCTGGGCGAGCAGGACCTTCGCGATCGTGGTCTTGTCGCTATCCTCGAAGAGCCGCGGGTTGGCGTTGAGCGGGAAGGTGAAGGAGTTCCCGCCCCAGGCCGTGTTGCGGATGCGCATCTGCGGCAGGCCCGACGCGTCGTGGAGCATGCAGTTCTCGATAATCTCCTTGTTCTCCCAGCCGCGCCCCGGAGCGCCCTCCGTTCCGCCGGCGCGGAAGATCCCCAAGGCCTCCTGCTTGCTCGCAGGGAGCTTCTCCAGGCGCGTAATCTCGCGCTGGCCGGGGATGATGTAAGGACATGTGAAGATGTCGTGCTCGTCGTCATATTCCCAGCCCGCCGGGCCGCCCTCGTGGAAGGCGTAGTTCTCCGGGTCGGGAAGCTCGAAGCGCGGCGCCCCGAACATCCAGAGGCCCTCGCGCTCAGCGCGTTTCTCGAAGGCCCACGGGTACAGCTCGTAGTAGCGGCGGGCGGCATCGCGCAGTCCCCAGCGACCATCGCAACGATAGAGCACGAACGAGAACGGCGCACGGCTCTTCATCTCTCCGCCTGCGGCGGGCGAGAGGCCGAAGCGGAAGCGCACGGCGTAGCCGAGGTCGGCGTCCCAGGTGAACTCACAGTCACAGGGCGAGTCTGCCGGCACCGCTAGCGCGACGCCCTCGCCCGTGTCCGGGTTGGATACCGAGGAGAAGGTGGTGACCTCCACGCTCTGCGGGCCTTCGGACAACGCAATCTCCTCGCGGATGCTCTGCCCCCATCGCCATCCGTCACCGCCGATAGGCAGGCTGAACACCAGATCAACTCCGCGGTCCTCGCCTGTGAGGTCCTCGATGGCGCCCATGCACTTGATGACGCCTTCCTCTGAACTGAACCTCGCCTTGACCCGCAGGCCAAGGTCTTCATCCTCAAACTGCTGCACGACCGCCTGGCCCTTCTGCTTAAGTTCGCCCGCGATCGGCACGGTGTCTGCGCCGAAGGGCTGAACCCAGAGGCCGGATCGCAGGCCGTCAGCCGCGATGCGTTCACCGTCGAGGGAGATTGTGTCCACCCCGCCGGAGTCGGTGAAGGTCAGAGCGAGGCCGTCATCGGTTGTTACCGGCTTCATACTCGCGGTCCTTTCCGGGCGCGGCAGGACTTCCGTGGCTGCGGCGCGCTCGATAGTCACAGCGGCGTCGTCCCACCAGACGGCGCCGGTTCCGTAGTGGCACAGGTAGATGATGACGCGGTTCGTGAGGCGTTCGGCGATAGCCTGGCCCCGAACCTCGACGAAGCCATGCGTCCCACCGGCGCAGGATGCCGAGGCGTCCTGGCGGGCGTTGGAGGCGCTGTACAGGTTGAAAATAATGGTCGGGCCGTTGCCCCCGGCCTCCTGGGCGGCGGCGAAGGCGGAGAAGGTGACGCGGCTGCCCGGCTCGAGGGGCGGGTCGAGGTCCACAGTCTGCAGCACGTTGCCGGTTTGCCGCTCCGTTCGGTTCGTGATGCGCACTGACCCGGCCCCGGAGTGCGCCTGGTTGCGCTCCCAGGCAATCTCCCCGTCCGTGCCGCGGTGGTTGAAGACCCAGGGCGCGGGTGTCGCCTCTCCCTGCTCGAAGCCCGGGTTGGTCAGGACGTTCTCTGCGGCTTCCTGGGCCGGGCAGGAGCCCGCGAGCAAGGTGAGAGCAAAGACGCACAGGGCGGGCCTCATGGTTAGGCCTCCTCCGCATTCGGGTCATAGTGCCGACGGCTGCATCTTCGCCACCCGGGAGCCGGGCACCTTGGCGCAGGCCGCACAGGTGCGGTCGCTCGGAGTGGCGAAGGTGAGAGGGGCCCCACGAAGACAATCGCGCGTTACCGGGAGCGGCTGAGGTCGGCCCTCCCGTCTTGCGGCACTGCGTCGAGGCTAGATGATGGGCTGGGCACGGGCCTCAAACAGGTACGAGCGCCCGACCCACGAACGGCATTCTCGCGAACAAGAGAGCGGGCCGTACTCGTCAGAGTAAGGGGTGACGCGAACATGCCTTCGGCTTTTCGGACTGCAATCGTAGCATTATCTCTCATGGTCGTGGCCGGGGCCGCGCCTGCCGACCCCGTCATGGAGATCATTGACCTGCGCTACCTGCAGGCGGCTCCCCTTGCAGCATCCTTCGCTCCCGCCGAGGAGACCGCTGACGATGATGACCTCTTCCGCCAGCGGGTCGCGACGGACTTCGCCCTGGGAGCGATAGCGCGGGTGGCGGCGCTGCGGCCCGGCCGGAGTCCGCGCACACTGCCCGTCGAGGGCGTGAGCGGGGCGACGACAGCGCCCGGGCGGTACGCAGACCTATCCGGGCTCCTGCCGGAGGGTCTCGAAGGGGCGCCGACGGTCGCGCCGCATCGCAATGCCCTGATCGTTAAGGGTACGCCTGCGGCTATTGACGAGTTCCGCGAGATCCTGGCGAGGCTTGATACGCCTGCGCCGATGGTCGAGATTCACCTGCGGCTGGACGAGGTTCACGAGGGCAGCCGCACCGGTTGGCTGCCGGAGATGCAGGCCTGGGGATGGGGCGGCGACGCCCGCATGGGTGGACCGCCAGGCGGTGACACCATGCTCGGCTTCGCGGTCGGGAATATGAACGTCACCCTCGGGCTGCTCGACCAGCGGGGCCAGCGCCGTGGCATGACCGAGACCCAGGTGACTGTCACCAACTCGCTCCCGGCCGTCATCTCGGTTGGCGAGATACGCCCATGGTTCGCGGGCGAGGCCTGGTACGATGCCTGGGGGCGGCGGCACGTGGAGTACTTCCCTTACGCGGTGTTCACCGGCGTCTCGCTCTGGGTGCTGCCGCAGGTGCACCCGGACGACTCGGTGACAATGCGGCTGCGGCCGACGCTCGTGGAGACGGGAGGCAAAGCAGCGGACATCGGGCCGGGAGATGTGCTGCACCGGACGCTGATGGAGACGGTGGTGCGTGTGCCCAGCGGCCAGTCCCTGGTCATCGGCGGGATGCGGCGGCGGCTCGATGCACAGAACCGCCGCTGGCCCAGCACTCAGACGACGGACAGCCAGTTGACGGACTCCGTCATCATGGTCACGCCGTACGTCATCAGGACGGTGGAAGCGCCTTGAGGGTTCAGTCCATCAACTGCTTGAGGCGCTCGCGGGCCTGGGCGGCGGAGATCCCCGCAACGTGGATGGTCTTATTCCTCGAGGTTTCCCCCTGAAGAATCGTTACGTCGGCCGACCTGACACCGAGGACGCCGGAGAGGAACTTGCGCAGTTCGCGGTTCGCCTTGCCCTGGTCGGGCTGGGCCGCGACCTTGATGGTCAGCGCCTCCCCGCGCCAGCCCAGGACCTCGTTCCTGGGGGCGTTCGGGATGACCTTGAGCTTGACTCGGACGCCGCCGCTCGAACTCACGGTCAGCCTCCCCCACGGGTGAGTCTACTGATATTCTCGTAATCCGAAAACATTTGAAGCCCCGGCGCAAACGAGCCGTCGTGCCTGCCAAGGCCCGACGTTACAGCGTCTGCACACCCTCGGGAGGCGGCTTGCGTGGGAGCTGCTGCTCCGACACTGTTAGTCGTTACGAAGTCAGAGGACTTGCCTCGGCTCGTTACCGGCGATCCCTGCATATGCCCTTGCGCGATGGGGCGCGACCTCACATGGAATGCACGATGAGCGCAGCCAGCACGATGCCGTTGTGAAGGCCGTGCGCGATCATGCCCGGCAGCAGAGAGCGCGTGCGCTCGTAGAGGTAGCAGAGCGCAACGCCGAGGAGTGTGATGACCACCAACGCCTCAGGACTGAGGTGAACCGCTGCGAAGAGCAGGCCAGCGACTGCCATTGCCCGGGGCGGACTGAGAAAGCGCCGAAGGCCGGCGTACACGTAGCCGCGGAAGATGATCTCCTCGAAGATGGGCGCGATGACGCAGACGAGAACCGCGAAGATGATGAGATCACCGGTCGTGTGCGTTGACTCGACGAGGTTCTCGGCAGTTGAGGTCAAGGGCACGGCGTCGCCCACCACGCTCCTCATGACCAGGGCGAGCAGGAACGCCAGGGAAACCAGGACAGCATAGCCGCCGATACCGAAGCTGATGAGGCGCAGCGGATGGGGAGCGCGCAGGCCGACAGAGCGTAGCGGCCTGGAGCTGTGTGCGCCTACGCGCCAAAGCACGAACGCCAGGGCGATGGCCGCGACGACGCAGTATTGCACGGCCAGCAGCAGCGGGTGGGCGTTCTCGCCTCCGACGCTGGTGCGCACCCAGGCCGCCCCGATGGCGGCCACTACCACGCCGAGCGTGAGCACGGCGATGATCTCAGCGACATCAATCACGGTCCAGGGGACCACGAAGGGCAGTTGCGCCTGGGGGCCGGGCAGCCTCAGCCCCCAACGCAGCAGGGACCTGACCAGGAGAAACAAGCCGAGCAACAACAGCCCAAGCAGGGCGAGCGCCAACAAGAGCATGGAGATCCCGAAGCGGTGCGTGCGCAGAGAAGCGGCGGCCTGGACCTCCCCGGCCTTCTTCTCCTCACCTGCCCGCTTGTAGCAGTCGTAGAGCGTGAGGTCCGCCAGCCATCCGGCCTGCTGGGCGAGCACGGCGCACTGTGCGTCAAGCTCATCCGCGGGCACGTCCTTCTCGCCCGAGTACACGCGGGCCAGGACGCGGTAAAGCTCGCTGTGGCCATCGTCGAGGAGGTCAGCTCGGGCGAAGAAGTCCTCAGCCTGCTTGTAGTACCCACGATGACCATAGATGACGCCGAGCCGGTAGATGGCGCGCGGGTTGGGCTTGGCGGTCAGAGCCTGGCGTTCGTAGGCCGCGACCGCCTGCTCGATGATGAGGCGCGCCTGCCCGGCGAAGGAGTGGGGCGGCTGCCTGCCGATCTGCTGAAGCCAGGTGCCGAAGCGGAAGGTAAGGTCGGTCGCCATCACCTGCTGCCCCGACAACCGATAGCCCGGGTCGGAGGGCAGCTTGGGCCGCTGCGCGCTCACCGCCAGGAGCACGCCCGCCACCGCCAGCATGGCGACGATGGCAACAATACGAGCACGTTGCCTGCCGAGGTCGCCGATGGTGGGATGATAAGGCACGTGGACCGCTCCTTGAGTCTGTCTCCTGCGCGGAGTCCTGCGAGTAACAACGCGCGCAGGTCCGACCACACGTCTTGCGCAGACGAGGGCGCTCTGCGCGCACGATTCAAGCATCTTGTGCCGGCAGGTGCCCTCACCTGCCGACTCCGCCTTGTGTGATCCAGTGCTCTGTTACGCAGGCGAGCACTACTGATCTTTGCATGATTGCAGCACAAGCTACGTTCACACAACCCGCCTCCCGAGGGCGTGCAGACGCTGTAACGTCGGGCCTTGGCAGGCACGACGGCTCGTTTGCGCCGGGAGAAGTCAATGCCGTAGCCGGACTGATAGCGATGCAGTACACGGCGGATCGGACGCAGCAAGGGTTCGGTGACCGCGTAAAGGAAGGGGCCGAGGCGCCGATGCACGGGGTGATACGGCGGAAGGCGCACCCAACTGAGTATCACGCGACCAAACAACAACAGGTAATAGACACTGAAGGCCAGCCCGACCAACTGCGCGATCTGCGCTCTTGCCACGAGACCTCAGGAGCAGGAGACGTGCGCTCCCTTAACCTCCCAACTCCTCGGCGCGCCGGGCCGCGGCCACGACTGCCTCGATGACGGCGGAGCGGAAACCGTGAGCCTCGAGCGCGCGCACACCAGCGATGGTGGTGCCTCCGGGCGAGGAGACCAAGTCCTTGAGCTGGGCAGGGCTTGCGTCCTGTTCGAGCAGCCAGCGCGCCGCGCCCAGGGTGGTCTGCGCCGCGAGCCGCTCGGCCTCCGCCCGCGCCAGCCCTGCCGCCACGCCGCCGTCCGCGAGGGCCGCTATGAATATCGCCACGAACGCCGGCCCGCTGCCCGAAAGGCCGGTGACGGCATTGAGCAGGACCTCGGGGACCGGCACGACCTCCCCGGCGGCGTCCAGCAACTCGCGGACGAACTCCTCCTGGCCTTCGGTGACCCCCTCGCCGACTGCGTAAGCTGACGCCGCTGCGCCCACCGTGCAGCAGATATTGGGCATGACGCGGATGAGATTGGGCTTCGGACCGACCGCCTCGCTCAGGGCCGCCAGGGGGACACCGGCGGCGATGGAGATGAGGAGCTGCCCCTCCGTGAAGTCGTCGCGCAAGTCGGGGAGAACGTCGCCCAGGACCTGGGGCTTGACCGCAACCAGCACTGCCTCAGCGCTGCGCACGAGGTGATGATTGTCATCTGTGCTGGTGGCGCCGAGGCCCTCGAAGGCCGCACGCCTCGCCTCGCTGATGTCGGAGCCGATGACCTGCGCAGGCTTCAGCAGGCCGGCCTGGAGGGCCGACCTGACCAAGGCGCTGCCCATGGTTCCGGCGCCGATGACACCAAGGCTGTACTCACGGCGGCTCTGCTCGCTCATTCGGCAACCTCGGATAACGACCGTGCGGCGAGGCAGGCTTTGAGTTGCCCCTGCGAGCGTCGGGAAGTGGTTTGTCGCTGGGCCAGGTATGAGTTCCCCACGCACCTCACTCCGAGGGCTCGCCGGTGCATCGTGACGAGGGGCGCCCTCCGCCCCAGAGATGAACATGCGGGGGCTGGGGGTAGCCCCCACCACCAACAGGATTACAGCGGATTGCGAAGGAGGTCCGCGCTCTCCTCGTCCACGAAGTCATCTGGCCCCGAGCGCCCGCCGGCGATGGCGAGTTGCTCGACCGGGAGGTCGAAGGGGGCGCAGATGAAGACCGAGCGGGCGAGTTTCTTCATCGAACCGTTCAACCCGTAGACGACGCCACCGAGGAAGTCAACGATGCGGCGGGCCTCCTGCTCGGGCACATCCTCAAGATTGACGATTACGGGTAGATGTCCCTTGAACTGCTCGGCCACCTGCGGCGCCTCGTCAATGGTGGTGGGCTTGGCCCTGACGATGGCCATGCCGCTGAAGTCGCTGCGCTCGGAGCGTAGGGGGTAGATGCCCGGCGGCTCTGTCCGGGCGGCGGTCTCGTCGAGGCCCTCGGCGTACCCCAACTCCTCCCCATTGAGCCCACTGCCCCACCCGAAGAAATCCAGGGCCGTGGAGACAAAGCGGTTCGACATCACGAATCCCTCCCGTTTCTGCATTTCAAGCTGTGACCAATGTTGCGGCGATGTCGAAGGCGGCCCTCCTGCCAGGCGAGGCGGGAGGCCGCATGAGTTCTGTTCAGTGGCGCGGGCCGAATATCGCTGTCCCCACGCGCACCAGTGTCGCCCCCTCCTCCACCGCAACCTCGAAGTCCGAGGTCATACCCATGGAAAGCTGCTTCATATTGTCGCCGGGGATACCCCGCACAACCAACTCATCTCGTAGCTCTCTGAGCCGACGATAGTACGGCCGGCTGGCCTCCGGGTCATCGCTGTAGGGCGCCATGGTCATGAGGCCGGCCAGGCGCGCATTCGCGAGTTTGACGACCTGCGGCGCGAGTTCGAAGAGGCCCTCTTCGTCAAGGCCGAACTTCGACCCCTCACCCGCCACGTTCACCTCGAGCAGCACCGGCTGCTTCCTGCCGTTCGCCGCGGCTCGTTTGTCCACCTCTCGCGCCACCCTCAGGCTATCCACAGAGTGAATCAGGCTGACGAAGGGCGCTATCTGGCGGACCTTGTTAGTCTGCAGGTGGCCGATGGCGTGCCAACGGATGCCGGCGTCCTCAAGCGCGGACGCCTTCTCGACCATCTCCTGAACGTAGTTCTCGCCGAGGTCGGCGGCGCCGGCCGCGATGGCCTCCCTGATCTCCTCGATGGTCCGGACCTTGGTGACGACTACCAGCACTACCTCATCGGGGGCGCGACCACTGCGCTCCGCCGCTGCCGTAATCCTCTCCCGCACACCTGCAAGGTTCGCGGCGATCTTGCCTGTCACTTACTGCTGTCCGCTTTCTTCGTCTTCGTCGCGCTCTATGGTCCAGCCCCCGAAGTCGGTCTCTTCTTCCTTGGCCGACTCCTCATCGAGGTCTATGGCGTCGGGCGGGGGAGGCGGCTCCGCAGTCTCGGCCTCCTCGGGGGGCTCAAGCTCTATTGCCAGCTCGTCGAAATCGGGTACGTGCTCTTCGGGCTCCTCAGGCGGGGGCGGAGGCGCTTCGGGCTCCTCAAGCTCCTGGGCAAGCGGCTGGACCTGCTCATAGGGCTCCGGCTCCTCGAAGGCTGGCTCAGGAGGAGGTTCCGGAGCGGGCTCGGCGGGTTCCACCGGCTCTTGCGGCTCCTCGAAATCAGCTTCGGGCACGCTCGGAGGCTCGAGCGCCTCTTCCTCCCCTACGAAACCTTGCTCCTCCAGGGTCTCCTCCTCCGCGGCGCCGCCCAGGACCAAGGCGACGGCGGCGGCGAGGGTGTGCTCCGTCGCGGCGCTCTCACCCAGGGATTCGCCGCAGGACGCGCAGAACTGCGCCGCATTAGCGTTGTCAGCGCCACAAGCCGGGCAGATGTTACCCTCCGGGGGCCATCGCAGGAAGTTCAAACACATTATGCAGGCTCCGCGGCTCTCGGAGTTCTCACAGCCGCAGCGATTGCAGTAGACGGCTGCCACAGCAATCCCGCCTTCCAGGAACATCCTGAACACCATTCACCGCGAGTATATCGGAACGATTCTGCACTGTCAAGGAACGCGGGCCGCAATGTCGGCGCAACGTGATGCAGGAGGCCGGCAATGGCTGCCCCCAGTGTGCGCCGGCCCGTCGCTATGAGGGCGCCGGGCGGATGCTCTACCGCACCTTGTCTGACGGAGCGTGCGCCTAACTCACCTCCTCAGGCACCGTGCGTTTCTTGCCCGCCTGCTGTGGGCCTGGCGTGTTCCTACTGACCGCTGTCAGCGATGTGCCGGAAAATGCGCATGGCCTCCTTCACGTCGGTAATGCCCTCAAGGGCCTTCACCGCCGCGTCGTGATGGATGCGGGTGTACTTCGCTTCCGCTACTGCCTCAATCTCGTCCATGGGGGTGTCGCCGCTAAGGAGCGTGCGCATTTCCTCGTCCATCACGAAGACCTCATGGACAGCCGTGCGCCCGCGGTACCCGGTGTTGCGACACTCCTCGCAGCCGACCGAGGCCCAGATCTGCTCGGGTACCTCTTGCACGCCTGCCTGTCGCAGCCCAGGAGCATCGGTTTTAGAGTAAGTTGGCTTGTGAGTGTAGGGCGGGGACCCGTGCCCCGCCCATCGGAGGCCCCTGTGCGCCCTTACAACAGCCGCGCGGGATGGCGGCT
>JALGVE010000077.1 GCA_029820045.1 Candidatus Zipacnadia bacterium
GAGATGCCGCCGTGATGGAGGGGCCGCCCGAACCCCGCCCGCAGGGCGGGGTGAGGCCGGCCCGTCCCGCCCGATGGGCGCGACCACCAGCGTAGGTCGGGCTTTCTAGCCCGACTCCGATGCCACCTTGGGGTGGACCAAGGTGCAGTGATTGTGCGCGGGCCGGCCTCGTGCGCTCCTGCACCAGCAGGAGCGCCCTCGGGCGGCCCCTCCACACGGCAACGACATCACTCGCCCACGGCACCATCTATGTTTGCCGAAAGCGAGGAGGGCCTCTGTCGTACTGTAGGCGGAGTAGGACAGGGTGTCGTACTGTAGGCGGAGTAGGACAGGGCCCCCCAGTTTGCCGAAAGCGAGGAGGGCCACTGTCCTACTGTAGGCGGAGTACGACAGGTGCCCTCACCTGTCCCGGACAGACGAGGGCGTCTGTCCTACCATTGCCGGAGTAGGACAGGGGCCCCCACCTGCCCGGCCTTTTGACAGACGAGGGCGTCTGTCCTACCATTGCCGAAGTACGACAGGTGCCCTCACCTGTCCGCCTTAGCCAGGAACCCGTCGCGCCTCAAGGAGAGTGCTATCTCCATCATGCTCCAGAACGTGTGTCTAACCGCAATAGCCTTACTGCTGCCGGTCGCCGCCTTCGGCCAAGACGCCCCTGCTCTCGCGGGCGCCTATGAGCCCGACGTGCACACCTTACTCCTCTATCACTTCGACGGCGAGGGCGATGAGATACTCGATGCCTCCTCGCAGGCGCTTCACGGCAAGCTCAATGAGGGGCCCGTCGAGCGTGGTGAAGGCATCTTCGGCTCCAGCCTCAAGCTCGCGGACGGCCAGGTCATACAGCTTGAGGGCGGCCGGGAATGTCTGCGTGGCATGGACCAGCTTACCGCCGAACTGTGGTTCAAAACGACCAACCAGGACAGCACCCATCGCCAGCGCCTCATCATGTTCTGGGAGCACTACCTCATCAGCATCTTCGAGGGCAACCGCCTCGTTGGGCATCTGTATGACAGCGAGGGGAAAAAGTACGTGCTCCGTGGACACACAGCGATCATGCCCGGCGTCTGGTACCACGCCGCTATCACCTTCGACGGGGAGCGCGGGAGGCTGTGGCTCAACGGCGTCCAGGAGACGTCAGTGCGCATGAAGGGGCCAATCAACAACGCGCTCGGCTCCCTGAGCATCAGCACTAACAGCAACGATGCCTTCATCGGCGAGATTGACGAGCTGTGCATCTCCAACATCGCGCGCAAGAGCTTCATCGCCGCCCGCCAGCGGAACTTTGCCTCCCTGACGAGCGACCTGGCGCTGTCGCCGGGCGTCTTTCGCGCCACCTTCCTTCCCGTCCTGCCGGAGGGCGCTGAGGGGTTGACCTGCACCGCCTCCCTCGCGGGCGGCGCCACCGAGAGCGTTACCATCCCGGCCGAGGAACTGAAGACCGCCGACGAGCCGGGCTGGATGATGGGTGAGGCGCAAGTCGTGGTCCCCGTGCCCGAGGGCCTTCAGGGCGAGGGCACGGTCACCTGCGCAGTGTCGTACACGGCCGAGGGCCTCGAACGCTCAGTTTCAAGTCAGTTCCCTGTGAGGATGGAACCGATGATTCCGCCACCCGCCAAGGAGTTTCGCGCCGCGTGGACGCACATCAGCCGCATCGAGGACCCCGAGGACCTGTTCTCGCGCATGGAGGCGAGCGGCCTGAACGCCGCCATCATGCGCTCCCGTCGCGGCGAGACTGCCTTCTTCAATTCCAAGGTCGGGCCGCTGTCGCAGATACCCTTCGACAACCCGACGCAACTGGAGGACTGTCTCGCCGCCGCCGAAAAGCATGGGATTGACCTGCATCCCTACGTCAACTGTTTCAACATCGGCCAGCCGCAGAGTGACTTCGCGCAGCAGCTTCGCGCGGAGGGCCGCTGGCAGAAGTCCTGGCGCGGCGATGACGTCCCCTGGCTCTGCCCCTCGGACCCGAGGAACGTCGAGATCGTCAAGCAGGGGATGCTGGAGCTGGTTCGCGACTACCCGGTCAAGGGTATTCAGTACGACTTCATCCGCTACCCGAACGCGGATGCGTGCTACTGCGACCGCTGCCGAGCGAAGTTCGAGGAGCACATCGGCAAGAAGGTCGAGAACTGGCCGGAGGACGTGCGCGAGGGCGGCCCGCTTGAGGATGAGTATCTGGACGTCCGCGCCTCATACATCACCGAGGCGGTCCGTGACATCAGCGCTGCGATTCGCGAGATCAAGCCCGAGGTGATGATCACCGCAGCCGTGTTCGCCCAGGACCCGGAGCAGGCGAAGCGCGGGGTGGGCCAGGACTGGCTGCGCTGGTGCAAGGAGGGCTTGCTCGACGCGCTCTGTCCCATGTCCTACGTCCAGGACGCGTCCGCCTACGAGCAGACGGTTGAGATGATTCTCGAGGCAGTGGATGGCGCGGTGCCGGTGTACGCGGGCATCGGCCTGCGCTCAAGCTCCGGGGTCATGCGCTATCCCGAGGAGCTGGCAGTCAAGCTGAATATCCTGCGACGGCTCGGCGCGCCGGGTTTCGCCATGTTCTGCGTCACGCCCAAGACCGACGCCCCTGAGAACGTGCTCATGCCACTGCGGGACACGGTCCTCGCCGGCGATGGCCGCGGGTGAGGGGCCGCCGCGTTGGCACTTTGAGGAACTGACTCATGCCCCAGGCCGACCAGGCGCGAAGCGAAGAAGCACCCGCCATCGTTGACCCCTGGCTGGCCTCCGTGGCCCTCATCTGGGGCGGTAACTTCGTCACGTACAAGATCCTCCTCGACAACATCTCTCCGACCGGCCTGCTGGCGGCGCGCTTCGTCATAGTGACCGCCCTTCTGATGGCGATCCTGTGGCTGACCGGCCGGCTGCGCCGCAATGAGCCGGGGATGTGGCTGCGGCTCTTCCTGGCGGGCGTGCTCATCATGGGCGTGCAGCAGATCATGTTCGTCCATGGCCTCAACCTGACCGCAGCGGGCGAGGGAGCGCTGCTCTTTTCGACGGCTCCGATCCTCACTGCCCTCATGGTCGCAGCCACGGGCGCCGAGATCATCACAAGCTCAAACTGGGCCGGGGTCATCGCCGCCTTCGGCGGCGTGGCGATGGTGATCCTGGGTGGGGGTGCAACAACCGGCGCGCCGGCGACGCGCATAACCGGCGACCTGCTCCTGCTGGGCTCGGCATTCCTCTACGCGCTTTTCATGGTGCTCAGCAAGAGCCTGATGGAGAAGTACGGGGCATTGAAGGTAGTGACTTTCGCCTACCTGTTCGGCGCGCTCGTGGTCGTCCCCGCGGGCGCGCGTGAGGCGCTTGCCACCGACTGGGCGGGCCTCAGTCCCGGCTGCTGGTTCTGCTTCGCGTATCTGGTTCTGCTGGCCGGCTGCTACGGCTTCTTCATCTGGTACTGGCGGATTTCGCGCACGAGTCCGGCGCGCGTTGCGGTATATCAGTACGCGGTGCCGGTGGTGGCGATGATTGCGGCGGCGATCTGGCTGGGCGAGCGGCCGACGGGGATTCAGCTTCTGGGCGCGGCGCTCGTCCTCAGCGGCCTCGCCCTCGCCCGGCGCAGACCGCGCGTGCCATGCCCGTAGGTCGGGCATCATTGCCCGAGGGGACAAACGCCACCGGGTACCGCAGAGACGCGGAGAACGCAGAGAACGGCCAACGACAGGCAATGGGTTATCGGCGATCGGCCATCGGGGAATGAGTGATGCCGAGCGCAAGGCGTCATGTCGTGCATAGGTCGGAGGCCTGGCCGTTAAAACCTTAGCGAGGCGAAGGGGGCTCGCCGAACCTGCCCGACAAGAATGTCGGGCCTCCTGAGGGGTAGTACGAGGGGGGCGGGAAGCTGGAGGCGCGCGGCGCTAAACGACCAACGCCTTACCTCGTCCGTAGCTGTCGTCTGTAGGTCGGAGTTCCCGCTCCGACTCCGTTCGTACGAGGCAACGGCAATCTGAGTCGGAGCGGGAACCTCCTTCGCCAAGCCTTCGGCGCCCCAGGCTCCGACCTACGGGGCAAGCGGCGAACGACCTTGCCGGACCATCACCCTCAGGTATGTGCCACCAGCCACTCCAGCGTCCTGTCCACCTCTGCCCGGTCGCTGGCGGAGACGTTGTAGAAGACCTTGTTTGGCTCCAGGTTACGGTGGAACTCCGGTAATTGCTCCACCGAACAGCCGACATACAAGCTCTTGCCCCGCTTCTGCAGATCCACCAGCAGGTCCATCCACTCGATGAAAGGCTTCGCGCCCGCGCCCGGCGTCCACTGGATGCAGTCCACCTTCTCAATGCTGCATAGGTCGTCAATATGTACCAGCGCGTCCGGCCCGTCCCAGTGGTAGATGCAGTGGTCGAGGTGGTTCGCCTCAGCCTCCAGGTCCGGCAGCACGAACTTGCGGAAGTGCTTCGGCCCGACCAGCGCCGCGAAGTCGCACTGGATCGTCTGGCACTTGCCCTCGGAATAAGCAGGCAGCCACGCTGTGATAGCCCCGAGCTTGTCCATCCCGCCTGCATAGTGGAGCGTGTCATAAACGAGCGGGTAAAGCTCCCGCACCTGATCGTTCGCCTGCGTCACCAGGTCAGTATGGGTGTACAGGTCCAGGCAGAGCGGCGTCGCCCCTCGGATAGCTACCAGCGCGTCCATGTTCGAGTGCAGGTCAATGTGCGAGACCAGCCACTTCCCCTCGGCGGCTCGCGCCAGCCTCTGCATCAGATCAATCATCCGCAGCCACCAGTAGTTGCCCTCCTCGATGGTCAGCGGCAGCGCCTCCTCCCACCTCTCTACGAATGGTACCCCCCAGCTCGTGCGCACCTCCGGATCCTCGCTCCACTCAAGCTCTGCGCCCATGAAGCCCGCGAACTGATCCGGCCCGAAGCTGGGTGAGTAGTGCGGCATGGCGTCCCCGCCCCAGTAAATGCTGTGGACGTAGGCGTCAACCTGGGCCACCGCCTCGTCGAGGTCAGCGTGCGCCTCCATGGTGTAGGCTGGACGCGGCGCCGGCTCCGCGTTCTCGTTAGGGCAGCGGATGACGATACAGGGCCGGTCTATGATCTCTTGGGCCCAGAACGCCTCCCAGTGCCGCTTCGCCTCCTCGAAATCGGGCTTGAGCGTCAGTGGGCTGTCAGCATTGGTGTCGCCGCTCATACGTTGCCTCCGATTTGTTATGAAAGGCGCGCGTTGCACGACCGTTTCGCCATGTGCATGACCTGCCCTCCTACCGCGCAACCTCGAATGACCGCGCCTATTCCCACGATGGGCGGCTCACGCCGCCCACGACGGGATATGATCCCGTCGCTCCGAACGACACACGCTTCCAGGACGCCCGGCACCCGATAATGCCATCCGCTAGCATCGTCGCTAGTACGTCTGGAGGCGCGGGATCCCATCCCGCGCGCTGTGCCGAGGGGATCTCGGAAGGTCTTCGTGTGTCTCTCGGGGAAGTTGACATCAGAGAGAGCACATTCCTCGCCTCGCACATAGGAGGCAACCACAGTGAAGTACGGCATCCGCGAAAACCTGCTTGGCGCCGACGCGAGTCTGGAGGAGAAGTTCCAGCGCGCCGCCGACCTGGGCTTCGATGGCATCGAGATGATCCCGCGCGACGACCCGCACATGCACGGGATGATGGTCTTCGACGAGGCGGGGCGCTCGGAGTTGATAAGGCTCTGCGGCCAGCACGGCCTGCTCATATCCTCGCTCTCGCTCGCCACCTGGCGGCAGGCGAACTGCCTGACCACGGATCACGACGCGTGGCAGGCGGGCAAGCAGCATCTCATTGAGGCCATGGCCGCAGCCAACCTCCTCGACTGCGATGGCATCCTGCTGCCGCACTTCGGCGAGATGGAGCCAAAGCTCGACGATCCCCGGCTGGAGCCGGACTGCCGGGGCCTGCGCGAGTGCGCGGCGGCCTCCGAGAACCCCGAGCTGCTCCTGTGCGTGGAGTGCACCGTGGACATGGAGACCATGCTGGGCATCGTAGAGATGGCTGACCATCCGCAGGTCGGCATTTACTTCGACATCGGCAACCTGCAAGCAGCGGGCTTCGACCCTGCCGAGCAGCTTCACGCGCTAGGTGACGGCGTGAAGATGATACACATCAAAGAGGCCAACGCAGAGCTTCTAGGCGAGGGCGATGTGGACATGGCGGCCATCAGCCAGGTCATCTATGACATCGGCTGGGACGGCTGGCTGGTGTTCGAGACCGCCCCCACCGACGACCCGCTCGCCGCGGCCAAGCACAATTTCGACGAGCTGCGAAAGTACCTGTAGTCGTGCGGGCAGACGCCTCGTCTGCCCAAGCCACTGCGGTGCCCCTTGCCGTCCGTAGGTCGAAGCTCCTGCTCCGACTCCGTTGACCACCAGAGTACCAACCGGCGAGTCGGAGCAGGAGCTCCGACCTACAATATGACGATACGACAACAGATACCGCCGGGCAACTCGGAGGTGCTGTGCATTGCGAACCGCCGCGACGTTGCTCACGCTCGTCGTAGTCTGCACGGGTCTTGCGGCCGCTCCGATCACCATCGTTCAGGACCACCAACCCCTGGCGGCCATCGTCCTGCCTGACGATGCTTCCGACCAACTCAAAGGCGCTTGCACCGAGATGCAGGCACTCACCGAGGAGGCCACAGGAGCGCAACTGTCAATCGTGCCCGCGCCCGCTGCGGGCATGGTGGCCATCCATGTCGGTCCGTCCCCGGACGTGGATGCGTTCGGCCTGGACCTTGGCAAGCTCGACGATGACGGCTTCATTATCGCCTTCCCCGACGCCAGCAACATCGTCATCCTGGGCCCGACCGACTGGGGCACCGAGTTCGGCGTCTACGGGTTCTTGGAGCGCTACGTGGGCGTCCGCTGGCTGCTGCCCGGCCCCGACGGCACGGACGTTCCCGCGCAGGGAACAATCGAAGTGCCGAACGAGCCCGTGCGCGAGGAGCCGGCCTTCTTCTCGCGCCTTTTCAGCGGCCTGCGCGGTGGTGCTCAGGCCACCTGGGCCCGTCACAACCGCATGCACGGGCGCGTGAAGTTCCATCACAACCTCCTGCACCTCTTCCCGCCGGACAAGTACCTGGACACTCACCCCGAGTTCTTCCCCGTGATAAATGGCGAGCGTGTGCGGCCCAAGCCGGGCAGCTCCGGCTGGCAGCCCTGCTTCACCGCTCCGGGCATCGTGGATGAAGCGATCAAGAACATCGTGGCTTACTTCGACGAGCATCCTGAGGCGATGTCTTACTCCCTGGGTGTGAACGATTCCAGCGGCCATTGTCAGTGCGCGAACTGCGTGGCCCGCGACCCCGGGCGCAAGAACCTGATCGGCCGCGATCACCTCTCGGACCGCTACTTCGAGTGGGCGAACCAGGTCGTCGAGGGCGTGCTGAAGGTCTATCCCGACAAGTACTTCGGCTGCCTGGCCTACAGCGAGATCTTCGAGCCGCCCGACCACGTTAAGGTTCACCCGCACATTATTCCCTACATGACCTACGATCGCATGAAGTGGATTGACCCCGACCTCCGCGCCCAGGGCGAGGACCTGACCCGGCGCTGGGCCGCCATGTGCCCCACTCTCGGCTGGTACGACTACATCTACGGCACTCCCTACTGCCTGCCGCGTGTCTGGTTCCATCACATGGGCGACTACTACCGCTTTGGTCACGAGAACGGTGTCCGCTGCCTCTACGCCGAGGCCTACCCGAACTGGGGCGAGGGGCCCAAGCTCTACGTCTCGCTCAAGCTCCAGTGGGACCCTTACCAGGATGTTGACGAACTCCTGGACGAGTGGCTGGAGCGCTGCGTCGGGCCGGAAGGCGCCCCCCTCCTGGCGACGTACTACGCGCACTGGGAGGACTTCTGGACCCGCCGCATACTCGACTCAGCATGGTTCACCGAGGGCGGCCAGTACCTGCGCTTCTCGGACCCCGGCTACCTCGCCGACGTTGACCCGGAGGAGATTGCTCAGTGTCGCGAACTGCTGGAGGCCACGGTCGCTGCTACCAGGACCGACAAGCAGCGCGCCCGCGCCCAGCTTCTCCTACGGGCCTTCGAGTACTACGAGGCCTCCGCCCTCTCCTATCCGCGCACTAGTGTATCCGGCAAGCCGGTTGACTCCGAGGACGCAGCCCTGGCCGTTATTCGGGACGCCGGCCAGCGCATGGCGATGGCTGCCAAGCGCCGCCACCTCGCCCTCGAGGTATTCCCGAGCGATCCCGTCCTGCTTCATCCCATCAGCATTGATCGGTCGCCCGCCCTGAACGGCGGTGGCTGGGGCGCTGCCTCGCTCTGGAAGGCCTACGACTGGGTGGGGCGCAGCGAGGCTGTGCGCGCCCGCGTGCAAGAGCTTGCGGACACGGCGGACAGTCAGTTGGTCCGCGACCAGGCCACCACGATTCTCAAGGTCGCCGCGGGCACAGGCGAGACCCTTTCGCTCAACCCGTCCTTTGAGGAGGGCGAGGGAGCGGCGGCGGCATCCTGGAACCCCTGGGTGAAGTGGGGCGTCGGCTCCATGGGGCGCACCGACGAGGAGGCGCACGAGGGCAAGTTCAGCATGCTCTGCAACGGCATGAAGCGCGGCGGACCCAACCAGGTCATTGCGCCCTTCGAGCCGGGCAGGTACGCGGCCGTCTGTTTCGTCTACACGCCGGAGGGTCAGGAAAGCTCCGGCACAGTCGAGCTTTCCATCACGCCTCGAGATGCCAAGGGCGCGAACCTGCCGGCGACCAGCACCACCATCATCCCCGAGGCCGGCCGCTGGCAGGCGCTGGCTACCGGCGGCGACATCCCGGCTCAGCTCAACGGCAAGGATGTCGCGAGCCTGATGCTGATCGCTATCGTCAACGGCTTCGAGGAGGGCGAAAAGGTGTACATAGACGACATCAACCTCTTCCGCCTGGGGCCAACTGCTGAGTAATCCCGCGCTCTCCCGCGCATCTCCGGCGCGTGGGCGGGATTGCCGTGCGCCGCTGCCGTCAGCGACTCGGAGGTCGGGGCAAACTTGTTACACGGATTCTCGCTCGCGCGCTTGACACCGGGACGTCGCGGATGGTATACTCCACAGCAATGGAAGAACATTTCTCGATGAGAGGACTACACATGAACACTGTAAAGGCTCTGTTCATGCTGGTAGCCCTACTCTTGTTTGCCAGCACGGTGGCTCAAGCCGACATCATCACGATTGATGGTGACAATGCCGACTGGGCAAGCCCCGATACCGTCAATGATGACCCAGACGAGACCACCGCGCAGGGCTACGACGTGGACCTCAACTACTTCGAGTGGGACGAGGACAGCGATCACGTCTGTTTCTACTTCCAGACTTACGGCGTGATGCCGGCCGACACCGTTGATGATTATGCGCGCATACTCATCAACGCCGACGAGAACAGTTCAACTGGCGGGGCGGTCAACACCGTGCCCGGCATGGAGTATTACATCGAATGGGCACTGGGGGCCAGCGACACGCCCGTGCTCTATGCTTACAGCGGGAGCAGTTGGGGCCCGGTCAGCAATCCCAGCTACCTCGCTGTGGCGCGCGGCGACATTGACGACCCAGTGGGCGGGGACGACGACTACACTATCGTGGAGTGGGCCTTGGGAGCCAGCGACATCGGGCGGCCCGGCAGATTCCTGTGGGGCGCATACCTTGACAACGGCGGCTCGGACCCCGATGATTACTGCCCGGACGACGCCGACCAGGGCGGTCGCACACCTGAGCCTACCACCTTGATCCTTCTCCCCATCGGCCTGGCCGCGCTTAGCGCCTGGCGCCGACGCAAGACCAGCTAACCTATCCCGATCCACGGATTGAACTCACCAGTCGCCAGTGCGCTCTTCGCGCTGGCGACGCTCTTTGTACTGGGCCGCGGAGGTGCGGTGGCTCCCGGAGGGAATGGATCCACCAACGCTGCCCACTATGGTGACACGAATGATTGAGGGTAACCGGCCGCGCCATCTGTGCCCTCAGGCAGAGGAACTGCTTGATGTCATCCTGGGTCGGCCGACCGAGCGTGTGCCTTGCTTCGAACTGTTCTTCGACAACCCCCCGATCATGCAGCACTTCCTCGGCCGCGAGGGCTCCAGGGAGTTTCCGGACCGCTTGGCATTCGCGATCGCCATCGGCTGGGGATCGGTATGCGCTGCCAGCTTCGGCCTCATGCACGGCAGACGCTCGGCGGTCGCCTCCGACGGCACCAGCCACTATGCCGGCGGCTCCCCTCTCACCTGGCAGGCCCTTGAGGACCTTACGGACCCCGAACTCGATCCCCTCATCGAGCAATACCTCGTCAACGCCCGCGCCGCGCGCGCCGAGGGGATGCTCGCTCACGTCTTCCTCCTGCACTGCTTTCATTCGGCCGCCACCGGCATCGGCCTGGAACGGCTCTCGCTGATGGTCTACGATGAACCCGAACTGCTGGCGGCTTACATGCGGCGCGTGGAGCAGTTCAACCAGCGTGTGTTGCGGGCCCTGCTCTCAACCGGCGTCCTCCCGGACCTCGTCTTCTTCGACGGCGACTGCGCCTTCAAGAACGCCCTGATGGTCAGCCCGCAGGTCTACCGCGAACTCATCTTCGAGCCGACCGCCGCCACCTGTCGCATCTGCCGGGACGCGGGCATTCCCTTCCTGCTGCACACCGACGGGAGGATTGACGAGGTGTATCCCGTCTGGCTCGACCTCGGTTTCGTCGGCGCGCATAGCGTGGAGAAGCAGGCGAACGACCTGGGCGAGATCAAGCGCCGCTTCGGCGACCGGATGACGCTGTTTGGCAACTTCGACCCGGTCGAGCTGGCGCTGGGCAGGCCGGAGGAGATTCGGCGGGCCGCTGCCGAGATGGTCCGGGTTGGCAAGCCGGGTGGGCGCTACGTGGCGGCAGTCAATACCATCGTGGGCAGAGAGGTGCCTTTGAAGAACTACCTGGCCTTCCTCGACGGCGTCGCCGAGGCCAGCGCGTACTAACCCCTGGGTGTCCGCCCTCATGACCGAACTGACCGGCGGTATGAACATCTGGTTCGGGCGATACCGGGTTGGGCCGTGACGCCTGTCAGGAGCATCGTTTTTAGCTGCCTGACGGGCGTGCAAGCTTCTTTTCGGTGTAGGGCGTCCCGCCCATCGGGCGGGATGCCGGGCCGGGGCCGTATGGACGCGCCCATGGAGGGTCCGGGCACCTCCGCGACCCAGCGCGCGGGAGACGCAATGTGAGCGCCGTACGGAGGGCGGGGCTTCAGCCCCGCCAGGCAGAGACGCCTCAGAACGGCAACGTCCGGCAGGACT
>JALGVE010000078.1 GCA_029820045.1 Candidatus Zipacnadia bacterium
CTGCGAGGGCAGACCTCCGCCCTAACCCCGTTCCGCTCACCCCACTTGGTCGGACCCTGACAACATACAACCTAACTATGACCAACTCAACGAACACTAAAAACGATGCTCCTGGCAGCCTGCTCGGCGCGGTTGACATGACATGCGCTTGCTGCTACCCTAGGAGGGGGTTGACAGAGGGATACTACGCGGGGTAGGGGCGGTGAGAATTCACATGAACCGGCACTCTGCGATAACCGAACGCCAGAGAGTAATAGCTAACGCTGTCGTGGTCGAACACATCCGCAGCGCTGAACCGGTTGGGTCCAGAGCTGTGTGCGAGGGCTACGGCCTGGACTGCAGCCCGGCCACGGTCCGCAACGAGATGGTGTGCCTGGAGCGTGAGGGGTATCTGGAGCAGCCTCACACCTCCGCCGGGCGCGTCCCTCTGGAGCCGGCATATCGCCTCCACGTGAACGGCCTGCAGCAGGCGCGCGTTCGCCTGGACAGCCAGACCACCTGGATGGCGGGCGAGATGCGCCGGCTGGACGCGGAACCTGAACTGGCTCTGCGCCGGACCTCAGACCTGCTCTCGCAGATGACCAGGTACCCAGCGGTTGTGACGCATGCCGCGGGTCCGGAGAGCGAGAGCCCGCGTCTAACCGACCTCTCCCTGTCGCCGGTGAGCGCCCAGAACGTGCTGTTCTCGTTCGCACTCGAGGAGGGCAGCACGCAACAGGCGCTGATAGAGACTGACAAGCCGGTGAAGGTCAAGGACGTCGAGGCGTTGGAGCAGGTCCTTCGTCGCGTCCTCGTAGGGCGGCCCCCGAATGCCGAACTCCGCCCGGACGAAGCGCCGGATGTGGACGAAGGACTGCTCTCGGGCATACGCACGGCGCTTGAGGAGGCTGGCGCTGGACAGGTATATGTAGAGGGCGGCGCCTTCATGCTCGACCAACCCGAGTTCGAGCAGATTGACCGGCTGCGCCGGGTGATGGAGACCCTCAGTCGCTCGCCGGTGCTGCTGCGGCTCTTGCGCACGACTGTGCGTGCCGGCGCGGCGGCGCCGGTCTCGGTAACTATCGGCAGCGAGCACGGTGTCGAACCCCTGCGCGACTGCAGTGTGGTAGCCGCTAACTACCGGACGTCGAGGCACGGCGTGGGGACTGTAGGCGTGGTCGGGCCGATGCGCATGGACTACCGCTTGGCGATGACCGCGGTGGCCTGCGTGGCGCGCGAGTTGGGGCAGACGCTCGACGCGCGGTAGCGCGTGCCTGCCTTTGCCTGCTCCGACCCAGTTGAGTTTGTGCGTTCCGAGAGATCAGGAGGTTAGCCCCACATTCATGGACGATCCCAAGTCCCAAGGTGGAAAGCGTATTGAGATAGAGGCTGAGGAGCCTGAGCGTTTGCCGGCCGGTGACGCCGACGATGTGGGTGAGGTCTCTGAGTCGGGTGAGGACAGAGCCGAGAAGGAGACGCCAGCCGAGGAGGTAGAGGAGGACCAGGCTGAGACCAAGGACCTTGTGGCGGAGATCGAAAGGCTCACTGAACTCTACGAGCAGGAGCGAGACGGGCATCTGAGGGCAGCGGCTGAGCTTCAGAACTTCAAGCGACGGTCCGCTCGTGAACAGGCGGAACGCCTGCAATTCGCCAACCAGCAGCTCATAGCGGGGTTGCTGCCCATTCTGGACAACCTGGAGCGGGTCCTCGCGTGTGACAGCGAGACCAGCAGTGTTGAGGATGTGGCAAAGGGCGTAGAGCTAGTTGTCCAGGAACTGCACCGGGTGCTGGAGTCCTTTGGTGTGGAGCGGATAGAGGCGGAGGGCGAACTCTTCGATCCCAGCATTCACGAGGCGGTCGCGCTAGTTGAGGGTGACGACGCTGCGGCAGAGGGCACGATAGTGCATGTTGACGCGCCCGGCTATCGGCTTCATGGTCGCGTGCTACGCCCGGCGAGAGTGGTTGTGGTCAGGGGGCCATCTGAGCAGTCCTAGACCCTAGCGCGCCCGAATGGGCTGCTTGACAGTCCAACGGGTGCGGCATATAATGCCGCGCAATCGGAGGTTTGCAATGGATACCCCCGACGGGGCGCCCAAGGAGGTACCCGGCAGAATGCTGAGGCCGGATGTGCAGGAGTATGCCAAGATACGCGTGGTCGGCGTCGGCGGCGGGGGTTCAAACGCTGTTGACCGGATGATTGAGGCCGGTCTGATGGGGGTCAGTTACCTCGCCATCAATACCGACAAGCAGGTGCTCGACCTATCGGCGGCCGACGAAAAGCTTCAGATCGGCGAGGACCTCACGCGCGGTCTCGGCACCGGTGGTGACCCCGAGGTGGGCCGCGAGGCGGCCGAAGAGAGCCGCCAAGAGGTCCTGATGGCCCTCGATGGCGCCGATATGGTTTTTCTGACCGCTGGCATGGGCGGGGGTACGGGCACCGGTGCCTGCCCCACTATCGCTCAGATATCGAGGGAGTTGGGCGCGCTCACGGTCGCGGTTGTCACCCGCCCCTTCGCCGTTGAGGGGAAGAAGCGGGGCGAGCTTGCCGAGGCAGGCATAGCCGAACTCAAAGAGTCCGTTGACACCCTCATCGTCATTCCCAACGATCGTCTGCTCAGCCTGAGCGAAGAGGATCTGACCCTTCAGCAGGCCTTCGCGATGGCTGATACCATCCTTCAGCAGGGGGTGCAGGGCATCTCGGAGGTCATCGTCGTCCCCGGCCTGGTTAACGTTGACTTCGCTGATGTGCGCGCCGTCATGAAAGACGCGGGCGCGGCGATGATGGGCATCGGTGTGGCCAGCGGCGACGAGGGCGCCCCTGCGGCGGCGCGCAAGGCAATCGAGAGCCCGCTGCTTGAGACCGGGATCGGGGGCGCCACCGCGGTGCTTCTGAACATCACTGGCGGGACTGACATGACGCTGAGTGATGTCCACGAGGCCTCCAAGGTAGTGCAGGAGGCTGCTCAGGGCGAGGACGGCGCTGACCTGACGCTCGGCGCAGTGGTTGATGAGAAGATGGAGGGGCAGGTGCGGGTTACGGTCCTGGCGACCGGCTTCGACGTGGAGCCGGGCCCTCGCCGGCCCGCGCGTATCGCCCCTACGCCGCCCGAGCCGACTGAGGGGGAGGCGGAGCCGGGCGAGCGTGGCCCATTTGACGAGGAGCTGCCCACCTACGACGAGGACGACATAGACATCCCGGCCTTCCTGCGCCGGCGCTGACCCGCGTTACGTGTCCGCAAGTAACCGCGCCACTGCCTCCTGGCAGTGGCGTTGTTGCTGTAGCTGCCGCCTGCGGCGTGATGAGGCGTTCCCCTTTGCGCCTTGCCCGTCGTCTACAGCTTGATGGTCTTCCACTTCCCTCGCTTGAAGATGGCCCCGACCACGAAGACCTGCAAGACGATCCCCACCGCCAGGCCGAACCAGGCTCCGGTTGGCCCTACCTTGAGACCGATGGCGAGGACGTAGGCGACCACGGGCCCGATCCCCGTGGTGCAGATCAGCGTGGCCCACAGCGGAGAGAGAGTGTCGCCCGCCCCGCGCAATGCTCCTGAGAAGGCCATGCCCACTGTCACGAAGGGCAGCACCGACGAGAGAATGACAAGGGAGACATATCCCCAGTGGATCGCCTCCGGGTCCTGCGTGAAAAAACCGATGAGCGGGCGGCCCAGTAGGATGAAGGTCGCCGCCATGAACACGGCTGCCACCGCCGAGATGCGGACCACGGTCCAGCAGCTTCGCTCAGCGCGCTCGGGGTTCTCTGCGCCCAGGTTCTGCCCTACAGCCGTCATTGCCGCGCTCATCAGCGACAGCCCCACCATCACCCCGACCATCTGAATCTGTCCGCAAATGGTGTAACCGGCGACTGCGGACATGCCGCCCTCCGTGTGGTTCAAGACCCAGAGCAGCAGCAGATAGGACATGTTGCGGGCGAAGCCCTGGATGGAGGAGGGAATGCCAATGTAGAACATCTTACCCCATGTTGAGAGATCAATCCGCCACGAGGCGCGCAGCCTCACCCTCACCGCGAAGCGCCCGCACGTCACGATCCAGAGCATGATGAGTGCGGCGACGCTTCGGGAGATCACGACCGCCCAGGCCGCCCCGGCCACGCCCAGTGCCGGAAACGGACCGGGCCCGAAGATGAGGGTCCACTCCAGAGCGATATGTGCAACGTTGATGCCGATAAGCAGGAACAGCGGGGTGAGCGTATCGCCAGCGCCATTGAGCGCTGAGCTAATCATGAAGTTGAGCATCAGCGCCACGGAACCCCAGAAGTACGCATGCATGTAGATGGTGCCCGCCGCCAGGACGCTCTCCTGCGCGCCGAGCTTGCTGAGCAGAGGCGCGGACAGCCACAGGCCCAACGGGACCATCAATACGCCGAAGATGAGGGACAGGATGATCGCCTGGCGAGTGACGTTGGCGACGCGGTCGGGACGACCCTCACCTGTGTACCGCGCCACGAGCACCTGCGTGCCGGTAGCGACGGCGAAGATGACGGCCATGAGGGTGAAGATGGCGCCGCGCGAGGTCCCGACTGCGGCGATGGCATCGGCGCCGAGGTAGCCGACCATCTTGATGTCCGCTACGCCCATGACCCAGTTGAGGAAGGCGCCGGCCACGATCGGCCAGGTCAGCAGAACGATGCCGCGTAGCAGGCTTCCCTGGGTCAGGTCAACGCGTCGCGCGGGCATGGGCTGCTGATCGCTTTGTTCAGAAGATGGTTCGGACATGAGTGCATTGATCCTTAGGCGTTTGTTATTGCTCTCTGGTTCTGCTTTCGCGCCCTGTGCTCAGCATCTCTTCGTAGACACGCCCGACTTGCTCGGCGACCCGACGCACATCGAATCGCTCCAGCGCCCTTCGCCGACCGGCGAGCGCCATCTCTCGCGCCCGGCCCGGGTCCTCCAGCATCTCGAGGATAGCCTGCGCCAGGGGCTCATCCTCTCCCGGGGGTACCAGAAGGCCCGTCTCACCATCCACGACGATCTCGGGCACACCACCCGCGTTCGTCGCCACTACGGGAAGCTCGGCGGCCATGGCCTCAATGATGACGCGGCCGAATGGCTCGTCAATTGAGGAGAGCACCAGCAGGTCGCTCACGCGCAGGAGGTCCGGCACGTCGTCCCGGAAACCCAGCCAGCGCACGTAATCCTCCAGGTTCATGGCCGCCGCGAGGTCCTGCAATTCCTGCCCGTAGCTCTCGTCCCAGAACGCGACCTCGCCTGCGATGAGCAGTCGGGCCTCGGGAATCCGCTCCACGACCTGCGCCCACGCTCGCAGTAGCGGCTGGTGGCCCTTCCAGGGCGTGAGGCGCCCCACGACGCAGGCGACCGGCGCCCCGGGCGCCAAGCGGAGTTCTTCTCGCAGCCCCTCTGGTGGTGGCCCGGGCGCGAACCGCTCCAGCGGGACGCCGTTGGGGATGAGGTGAACCTGGCAGGGCAGGCCCTCGAACTGTCCGGCAACCGCCTCGGAGATGGCGATGACTTCGGGCCGGACAATCCTCACGGCGCGCTTCAGCCAGCTTCGCGCGCCCGCTTCCGTCATCAGATCGCGCATGTGCCAGACGACGGGCAGACGTCTGAGGCGCGCCGCGGCCCCGGCCATGAGGTGCATCTTGGTTGAGTTGGTGTGAACGATGGCCGGCTGGAGCCGTCGCAGCTCGCGGGCGATGGCCCGCACCGGCCCGATCGCGCGCGCCAGCCGATAGAGCCCCCTTAGCGGGCCTCCGCCCAGGTCGGTTCGTTTCTCCTCGTAGAGCGCGGTCTCGGGGAGCGTGGGACTGAGCCTGGCGCCGGCCTGCCGGGCTTCTTCGGCCCAGGCGGCTCCCGCCCGGTGCAGCACGACCGGCTCGAACCGTTCGTGGTCGAGGTGAGCGATCAACTCGACGAGGCTCTTCTCGGCTCCGCCGATCTGCTTCGCGTGGTCAACGTAGGCGATGGTCCGGGGCATGTGCTGGATTCCCTTGCTGTCTGTCCGACGCCGGAACAGGGCCTGCGTGTCTAGCGTCCCCTCCGCAGCCCATCAGCCTGGCCTAGCGGAATGCCGCGGTGCGGAGGAGCCGTACGAAGGCGCTTGTCCCGCGACTTATCCCCCGAAGCCTTGGCGAAGGGGGAAGCGGGAGAAGCGGCTGAGGTCGGCCCGCGCACGCCGCGATCTGAGGCCGACCCCGGATCCTGGTGGCAAGTCGCCATGCTTACCTCTTGCGTGGGCCGGCCTCACCTCGCCCTGCGGGCGAGGTTCGTGCGGCCCCTCCGGACGACAAACGACGCGGCGGGACCCTAGACGGGTACGACAGGACCCTGTCGCGGCGCATCATGTGAAAACCCGGTCAAGTGCCTGGATGAATCGCTCCGCCACCCGCTCCCAGGTGAAGTCCCTCAGCACGCGCGCGCGGCCGGCCTCGCCCAGGTGGGTCGCCCCTCCGGATGACAAACGACGCGGCGGGACCCTAGACGGGTACGACAGGACCCTGTCGCGGCGCATCATGTGAGAAGCCGGTCAAGTGCCTGGATGAATCGCTCCGCCACCCGCTCCCAGGTGAAGTCCCTCAGCACGCGCGCGCGGCCGGCCTCGCCCAGGTGGGTCGCCAGACCGTCATCAGTGAGGATGGTCGTCAGCGCCTCCGCAAGGGCACCGGTATCCTCCGGCTCGACCAGCAGCCCGGACTCGCCATGCGCGACGGCATCCTCGGTGCCGCCAAAGCGCGTGGCGACCACCGGCTTGCCGGCGGCTGAGGCCTCCAGGTAGGCCAGCCCGAAGCCCTCGGCCAGCTCGCCCCGTACGGGCCGGCCGGGCATGACGAACACATCGCACAGTTGGTAGTAGGCGGGCAGTAGCTCTTCCGCCACGGCGCCTGCAAAGCGCACGTGGTCGGTCAGGCCCAACTCGTCCGCCAGTACGCCCAGTTCCTCTCGCATCGGGCCCTCCCCGACGATGAGGTATTCGACGTTGGGAGCGGCCTCCAGGATGGTCGGCATCGCGCGCAGCACGCAGTCGTGCCCCTTGCGACGTATCAGGCGCGCCACCGTCAGCAGTACCTGCTTGTCGCCCAGGTCCAGGTCTTCGCGGAGCCGCTCGGTCTCGGGCGGGACCTGGGCGAAGCGTTCCGCCCGTACCCCCCCGTAGATGACCTCGATGCGCTCGCGTGGCACGCGGGCGCGTGCGAAGCGATCGGCCGTGTAGTTGCTGTTAGCGAGACAGAGAGACGCGCGCTTGAGCACGGAGCGCTGCACGAGCCACTTGACGAACTGCCCGGCGGAGGTCAGGAACTCGCCGCCGTGTCCGAGCAGCACGAGGGGGCAGTGAAGCTGCTTCATCGCCCAGATAGCCGCTGGCCCCTCCGGGGACCACTTGGTTGCCACGAGGCAGCGCAGGGGGCTTTCCAGGCTGCTCGCCGCCTCCTCCGCCCTCGCGGCCATGCGCATGGCTGCCGCCGCGTATCCCCCCGAGGTCGGCACTCGCAGGACCGGGTAGGGCAGGGCCTCATCCACGGCCTCGCTGCCCGGCTGGGCGCTGGCGACTACCGCGACCTCCTTGCCCTGCGCGGCCACCGCCAAGGGTAGCTCGTAGGCGTAGGTCTGGATGCCACCGACAGCGGGCGGGAAGTCATCGGCCAGGAATACGATGCTCATACAAGGGAATCCCCTGAGACCGGCGGAATAGCACATTCGCGCGCCATGATCTGCTCTACACGCACGAACGTTCGCGAGAGGGCTACGTTTGTCCTCCAGGCGGTACGCCCGCCGTCCGGCTTCGAGGCCTGATTGATGCCAGAGGACGCGCGAGTGCGAACCCAACGCGATAGCTCAGGCCAGCCGAGTGCGGACGCGCCTCTGAGGCTGACCGGGCGCGCGGTCCTGGTGAGCCTTCTGACGGCGGCGCTCGTGGGGTTCGTCTTTCCCTACGCGAACCTGGTGATCCGGGGCACGCGCCCGGCGAACACCTCGCTACCCTTCGGCACCATTGCGGTCTTCTTCGTGCTGGTTGCTCTCGTGAATCCCGCTCTGAAGCTCGTTCGCCGCCACCTGGCGCTCACGCGCTCGGAGCTGCTGGTTGTCTTCGTCTCGGCGTTGCTTGCCTCCTCGGTCGTGACCTGGGGTCTTATCGGCCAGCTCCTGCCGATTATGAGCGGCGTTACCTACTACTCTCAGCCCGAGAACCACTGGAAGGAACTCTTCGAGCCGAACACGGCCTCCTGGCTCGCGGTGCAGGACGAGGAGGCGGCGCGACAGTTCTACGAGGGAGCGCGCGTCGGGGGCCACGTGCCCTGGCGGCCCTGGCTGCTTCCGTTGGGTATGTGGATGCTCTTCGCCGTAGCGCTCTTCGCCGCCAGCATGGGCTTGATGATCCTGCTGCGGCGGCAGTGGGTCGAGCGCGAGCGCCTGGTCTATCCGCTCATGCGACTGCCCGTCGAGATGGTGGAGGGCACAGACGGGCCGGGGCTGCTGCCACCTTTGCTGCGCAGCCGTCTGTTCTGGATCGGCGCGCTGATCGCCATTATCCCGGCGGTCTTCATCGGCTTGCATTACTACTACCCCGTCGTGCCGAGGCCGAACCTGCGGCAGACGGTGGTCATCCCGCTGCAGCGCGAGCGCGTGCCGCTGCGCCTGTGGATGAACTTCTCGGTGGTGGCCTTCGCCTATCTCATCAACGCCGACCTGGGCTTCAGCCTCTCGTTCTTCGCGGTCTTCAGTGCCCTCCAGACCCCGCTGCTGCGGCTGATGGGCATAGGGGTCGGCGCCAAGGAGATCTACTGCGCGGGCTCGCCGGCGGTCTCGAACCAGGCGATGGGCGCGATGATCTTCCTGGTGGGCGCGAGCCTTCACACCGCGAGACGCGAGATAGGCGGCGCCTTCCGCGCGGCGCTGGGGATGTCGCAGGCAGGCCCCTGGGAGGGCGAGCGGGCCCTCGCGAGCGCGGGCGTGCTATGCCTGGTCGGGGGGCTGGTGGGGATGACCTGGTGGCTGGTCGCGAGCGGCCTGCCCCTGCTCGCGACGCTCATCTTCCTGTTCGCGGCCTTCGTCACCTTTACTGCCCTCACGCGCGCGGCCGTCCAGGGCGGCGTGCCAGTGTCGCGCGCGGCGCTGATTCCTCAGTCATTCGTGCTCCATGCCCTGGGCAGCCGGGCCGTGGGTCCGGCGGGCATTGCCTCGCTTGCCTACGGCTTCGCATGGAGCGCCGACATCCGCGTCTTCCTGATGCCCTTCGCGGCCCACGGCCTGAAGGCGTGGAGCGACTCGCGCGTCTCGCGGCGCAGCTTCCTGCCGCTTGCGGTCGGCGTGCTGGGAGTGAGCACCGCGGTCGCCATCGTCACCACGTTGATGCTGGCGTACTCGCGCGGCGGCGTGTCGCTCAGCGGCTGGCTGTTCCGGGGCTGCCCGCAGGCCGCCTTCCGCTTCGGCGCGGCGGCGATGGAGAACCCCATGACCCCGAGCCTGAGCTGGTGGCTGTGGATGGCGGCCGGGACGATCGTCATGTGGGCGCTGACCACGCTGCACCTGCGCTTCATCGGCTGGCCGCTGCATCCGCTGGGCTTCGCCATTGCGCTTCATCGGCTGGCCGCTGCATCCGCTGGGCTTCGCCATCGCTCCGACCCAGCCGGTGCAGGACCTGTGGTTCTCCATCTTCGTGGGTTGGCTGCTCAAGGCGTGGATACTGCGCTACGGGGGCTATCGCATGTATGACCGGGGCATTCAACTGATGCTGGGGTTGATCCTGGGGCAATTCCTCGCGTGCGCCGGCTGGGTCATCGTTGACGCCATCACCGGCTCGACGGGCCACCTCATCTTCGTCTACTGAGGGCGGCGAGCCGCCGGCGGATCAAGAAGCCCAGTGGTTGCCGTCAGAACTGACGCTGCCTTGCGAATCGGCGGCGTGCGCCGCAAGCGCACGCCCGAACCTAGATGCCTCCGTAGGTCGGGCTTTCTAGCCCGACTCCATTGACCGCCGCAGAAACGACCCACGAGTCGGGTAGAAAGCCCGACCTACGAACGGCGTTGCCCGGCCCACCGCGAATAAGCCGCCGGCCCCTGGGGCGAGGCGCTACGTGGAATACTTGCTGTGCCTCACGCATCAACCCGCACGATGAGCCGTGACGGATACTCCGCCGCGTGGAAGACCTTCTGCTCCGCAGACACGAGCTCCGTGTCCTCCAGGTCGTTGCGGCCGGTGTTGTGGTTGCGGTCGTGGTTCGGGAAGTCGCTGCTCGTTATCTCCAGGCGGATGCGATGACCCTTCTGGAAGCGGCAGGCCGTCGCGCCCAGCTTGATGCGGAACTCTTCCACCTGACCAGGCGTCAAGAGGTCCTCCCTGTCAAGGCTATTGCGATGCCGCGCCCGCACCATGCCGTAGCAGACCTCCAGCGCGATCCCCTCCGGGTCTTCGTCCACCAGCCGCGCGAAGAAGTCCGTGTCCGGCGCCGACGAGGACGCATACAGCACGACCTCCGGGTAGCCGACCACCTCCACCTCCTCCTCCAGCGGCGGGGTGCGGTAATAGAGGATGTCGCTGCGGTACTCCAGCTTGCGCCGGTCCGAGGGCAGCGTGAAGAGCGCCGTGGTCCAGAGCGTCGGGCACGGGTCCTTCGGGTCGTAGGTGTACTGGTCAGGCGGCTCCTCGCCAGGCTCCTCCAGCGTCAGCAGGCCCGACTCCTCAACCGGCTTCGCCCGGCCGTCGCTGCTGAGATAGTAGGTCTTCTCGCTCATCCCCTCCGGCGGCCAGGTGGCGGCGGACTTCCACTTCCCCGAGCCCATTACGAAGTAACGCACCGGCGGCTCGCGGTCAACGCCGTTGTCTATGCCCTTGAGCCAGCGGTCGAACCAGCGGATGATGATGCCCTGCAGGTCGAACTCCGCTTGGGGGCCGAAGTCAATGTCGCCGAACTTGCGCTTGCCGAAGCCGCCGTGATTATACGGGCCGATGATGAGCTTCGTCTGTTCGCGCGCGAGTTCGGTCCGCGCGTTTTGCTGCATCCCGGCCAGGTGGCGCATGGACTCGTTGCAGTGATCGAAGTAGCCGCTGAAGTCCAGGTTAGGGACCTCGATTTCCTTCCAGGCCTCATCGAACTTCCAGGCCGGCCGGTTCAGGTTCTTCAGCCAGTCCCGGGCGTACTTGGCGAGCTGCTCGGGGAGGTAGTCGGGCAGCTCGATCCAGGGCAGGAAATGCAGCCAGCTTCCCTGCTCGATCTCGTCCCAGATCTGCCGCGCCTCCTCGCCGGTATGAGGTGGAGGCAGGCCCTCTCGCTTGCGCAGGTCCGGCGCGATGGTGGTCATCCACCATTTGACCCGGCGGCCCGGGCGGAAGGCGCCCCACCCGTCAACTCCGCCGATTTCGACCGGGATTGTATACGCGCACATCGCCACCAGGTGTGGCGGGCGGAGCTTCGCGAGCTTCCACTGCATCCAGGCGTTATAGGAGGCGCCGAAGGTGCCGACCTTCCCGTTGCAGTACGGCTGCTGGGCCAGCCACTCGACGCTGTCGTAGCCATCCTCGGCGTCGCCGGTATCCTCGACGGTGAAGACGATGTAATCACCCTCGGAGGCGTAGCGCCCGCGCGTGTCCTGCGTGACCACGACGTATCCCGCGCGCACGTGGCGAGCGAAGCCTCCCTTCGCCTTGCCGTATGGCGTGCGCATGAGCAGGGCCGGGAACCGGCCGGGCGCATCCGGCCGGAAGACATTCGCTCGCAATATGGTTCCGTCCCGCATGGGTACGGCCACGTCTTCCTCGGTGATGATACCAAGCACGCCGGTGTTCTCGGCCATCCCTTTTCCTCCTGGGACGTCTTTGTAGGGCGGGGGCCTGTACCCCGCCCCGCAGACAGATGCGTTTGTGCGGGCAGGTACCCTCACCTGCCCCAACCGCATCCCTCTTCCTCCTGGGACGTCTTTGTAGGGCGGGGGCTTGTGGCCCGCCCCGCAAACAGACGCGTTTGTGCGGGCAGGTGCCCTCACCTGCCCCAACCGCATCCCTCTTCCTCCTGGGACGTCTTTGTAGGGCGGGGGCCTGTACCCCGCCCCGCAAACAGATGCGTTTGTGCGGGCAGGTGCTCTCACCTGCCCCAACCGCATCCCTTTTCCTCCTGGGACGTCTTTGTAGGGCGGGGGCTTGTAGCCCGCCCCGCAAACAGACGCGTTTGTGCGGGCAGGTGCCCTCACCTGCCCCAACCGATGGCGTATCCACAGGTGAGGGCACCTGTGGGCACGAACGACGTCAGGGCCTGCTGACGCTCAGGTTGCGTATCTCCAGCGACGATCCCTTCCTGAAGTTGCGGAAGCCGAGGCGACCGCGCGTGAGCGGCTCGGGGTCCGTGACCTCGTGCAGCAGCCGACCGTTCGCCCAGATGCGGATCAGATGGCCGTCAACCAGAACTCGGTAGCGCATCCAGCTTCCCACCTCGTAGCCGTCCATCGCGCTGCTGGGGATGGTGGCAGGCTGGAAGTCGCGCACGGCCTGGGCGTAGACCTGCTTCTGCTCACCGGTGAGTTGGTCACGCGGCGTCTTCAGGATTTGCAGGTGCTCCGGCAGCACGCCGCCCAGGAAGCGGAAGTTGCTCTCGGTCCCGCAGCCCTCGCGTATCAGGCCGACCGTGTACAGCCTCATGTTCTCGGCGTAGGCGTAGTCGCCGTAGTCGCCCTTACGCTCCCAGCCGAAGATGTCCTCGCCGCCCATCCCCTCGGCCATGAAGAACAGAATCGCGCGGCAGGTCGGGTCATCGGTGCGCGCCTCGAAGTCAATGAGCAGCGGCGCCTCGAAGGCCGGATCAGCCCAGTAGACCGTCGGCGTCTCGGTGTTGATCTTCAGCACGCCGTCGGGCAGGTGCTCGACAGAGCCCTGGCCGTCAAGCTTCCAGTTTACGCGCCGTAGCCTTGGCGAAGGCGGGGCGTCGGTGTTGCTCAGGTCTGCCTGCCAGGTCTGCTTCCAGCCCTCGGGTGGCCTCCGCTCGCCGGCGAGTCCGCGTATGCGCTCGTAGTCCACGGTGATGTCACTCTCCTTGTCACCGGGCGCACCGAAGCGAATGGTTCGCCGCCCCTGGGGCGTAACAATGGCAAAGCTGCGCTGGCCCAGCGGCTCGAGGCTCGGCGCAGGCCCTCCGGCGCGGGAGGGAACGATGACCGCCAGGAACTGCATCTCTCTCGCGGGCGTCCGGTTGGTGACCCAGATGTTGTTCCAGACCGGATCGCCCGAGAACTTGCGCAGGGGGCTGCGCTCCACGGCCCCGCGTGCCCCCTCCAGCATATCCTGCCCGGTGACGGGGTTCTTGTAGCCGTCCTCGCCGCGCAGGTTCAGCACCTCCAGGTTGCCCTGCCCGAGTAGATGGCGCACCTGCACCGAACTCTCGCCGACCTGGTAGCTGAAGGCCGTCTCATCTTCGTTCAGCTCGACCGGTACATCCTGATGAATGTGATACAGCCAGGAGAAGCGCGCCGGCTCGTGGTCCTCGGCGGTCGCAAGGTCGTCGAAGATGACAAAGAACTGGTCGTCAACGAAGAGCACATGGCGCAGGAAGCGCGTCAGATACGGGACGTTGCTCAGGTAGGCCCCGGTCGCGTCACCGCACCAGTAGACCAGCCCGGGCTCCTCGTGCCAGGCGATGATACGGCCGGCGGTCGGCACCTCCGGGTTGAAATGATCGAACTGTTGGCCCAGCCCGTCAATGAGGATGGCGTTGTGGCTCATGGTGGAGCGGGCGTGCGAGTCGCCATTGGTCTTGCGGCCGCCGCCGGTGGCAATCACCGAGCCGTAGGCGAACAGCTCGAAGGCGTTTTCGCTGTAGAACGAGTGGCTGTAGCCGCCGCGCGGGCGCGAGTGAAAGACAATGCCCACGCCGTCCCGATAGGTCGCCGGGTCGCTGGGCGGCCCGGAGAAGGCCATGGCCCAGCCGGCGGTGTTGAACAGCTTCGCGTTGCTGTGCTCAAGCGACGGCTCGGGGAGGTCGAAGAAGTGGGGGAGAGCGTACTCCTGCCAGTTGTTAGGCTTCCCCCTCTGGTAGAGTTCCTGCCGCAGGTCCGTGCAAGCCTGCCAGTTCTGGAGAAGGGCGCCGTCGCGGGTCAGGAATGCGAGCCGCCGGAAGTTGCGGACGTGCCCGCCCAGGTGGGTGCTCGGCGCGGTTCCGTAGTTACCCCACGCCGACCGCTCCATCCCAACGGGGCTCAGGTAGGAAAAGAAGCTCCCGACTCGGCGGTAATAGGGGTTGCGCTCCAGGTGCAGGTTGGGGAGGACCATGGCGGCGTAACAGGTCGCGTCGAGCAGCGTCGCGCACTTCCAGTTCCCGTAGGAGAGGCCCTCGTTCCAGGCCTCGGTAGGGCCGAAGCCGTTGGTCACGCCGACCAGGTAGTTCAACCCCATCTCGCAGAACTCGCGCGCGACCTCCGAGTGCTCGTACGTCGCCAGCGCCCCGACCAGGGTCCACAGGTAGTCCTCGTACGGATGGGATGCCGCCATCATCGCAAGCCCGGAAGTGTGCGGCACACCCTTCCTCGCCCAGGAGAAGTTGCTCAAGATGTGCTCGATGCGCCACTCCAGTGAGTGCGCGATCTGCTCGCGCTCGGCCTCAGTGAGGACAGGATACAGCCAGTCGAAGCACAGGCCCATGTCCATCGTTATCTTTGTCGCCCACTTGCGCTTCGAGCCGAGGCCCTCAGGCGAGGACTCCCCGCCGGGCGGGTACGACGCCATCACCAGCAGCGGCTTCCTCACCGCCAGGTACTTCTCGTCCCCGGTCAGCATGTAGGCCATCGCGACCAGGTGCATGTCGCGGGCCATGTCGCGGAAGGCCACGCAACTGTACTGGGCCTTGCTCTGATCCTCCATCGCGATGATGGGGTCCTGCGCGGGCATGTCGGCGAACCACGGCTTCTGCATGACCGCGTCGGCATAGTCAAGGCAGGCCTGATAGAGACGCGCCGACTCCTCATCCTGGTCCTTGAGCGCGCGCAGCTCTTCGAGGTTGTCCGGCGTGAAGATGATGCGCGGGTGACCCTCGAGGTGTTCGCCCAGTTTCGCCAGCATCGTGCGGTCCCACTCGACGGCGTCCTCCGCGATGGCAAAGGTGCGCAGGCGGCTCCACTGCTCGTTCTCGGCGCCCACGTCATACCCGACCCGCCAGAACCAGTGGTAGCTGCCCTCGAGGACGGGCAGGGCATTGTAGAAGTTGAAGGGCGTGGCCTCGACGTTGACGACGAGCTTGGACATGTCAGCCCTGGGGGAGACCTGGAGGGTGAAGGTGTGCTCCGTGACCTGGTCCCGGGGCACGATGGTGCCGGGGTTGTAGGGCCATGAGAAGCGCGGGGGATTGAGGTGGACGATCTCCCCCTCGGCGGGCCGGAAGCCGACCCAGGCGGCGTATTGCTGCCGCTCATCGCGAGGGGTAGCCGCGCCCTCGTCAAGCACGGTCGCCGCCTGACAGAGCCCGGCGCACAGAAGGCAAACGAGCAAGCCCGAAACGAACTGCATGCTCCCGGTCTCCTCTCTGCTGTTCGCCTGTGTCTCACGTGGCGTTAGTCGTTCTCTGCGCTCTCTGCGTCTGTGCGGTGAATCGCGCCTTTGGCGCTGACCGGTTGGCGCAGTGCAGGCCCTAACCCCACAGCTTCCTATCCAGGCTGCGGTACTGCACGGCCTCGGCGATGTGGGCCACGCCGATGTCCTCCGAGCCGTCCAGGTCAGCAATCGTGCGGGCCAGCTTGACGATGCGATCATGCGCCCGCGCCGACAGGGCGAACTGCTCGATGGCCGTGCGCAGCAGGCCCTCCACCTCGTCGGCCAGGGGGCAGAACTCGCGCAAGGCCTTGGTGTTCATCTCGGCGTTGTGATGGAAGGGCGTGCCTGCAAAGCGCTCATGCTGGCGCTCGCGCGCCACGACCACCCTCTGGCGCACGGATGCCGAGGGCTCGCCCGGCTCCCGCTGCATTACCTCGTCGGGCGTCAGGCGTGGCACCTCGATGTGAATGTCAATGCGGTCCAGCAGCGGGCCGCTTATCTGCTTGCGGTAGCGCTGAATCTCCGCGGGGCTGCAAGTGCACTCGCGCACGGGATCGGTGTAAAAGCCGCAGGGGCAGGGGTTCATGGCCGCGACGAGCTGAAAGCCGGCGGGGAAGGTCAGCGAGGTTTGCGCGCGGGCGATGGTCACATCGCCGTCCTCCAGCGGCTGGCGGAGCACCTCCAGGGCGCTGCGCGGGAACTCGGGAAGCTCATCGAGGAACAGCACCCCGTGATGCGCCAGGCTGACCTCGCCGGGCTGGGGCATGCTGCCGCCGCCGATGAGGCCGGCGGTGCTGACCGTGTGATGCGGATGACGGAAGGGCCGGGTGCGAATGAGCGCAGTACCCGCCGGCACCAGGCCCTTGACGGAGTAGAGCTTGGTTACCTCCAGCGCCTCGTCCAGGGTCATCGGCGGCAGGATGCTCGGGAGCCGCCGCGCCAGCATTGTCTTGCCCGCGCCCGGCGGCCCGATCATCAAGCAGTTGTGCCCGCCTGCGGCCGCGATCTCCAGGGCACGCTTCACATTCTCCTGGGCCTTGACGTCGGCGAAGTCCGCCTCGTAGGGCGGCGCCTCGAGGTTAAGCTCCTCCGAGGTGACCTGCACCGGCTCGTCCAGGAGCCCGCTCTCCAGCAAGCGCACGCAATCGTAGAGCGTCTCCGTGGTGTAGACCTCGAAGTCGTCCACCACCGCCGCCTCGTTGCCGTTGGCAGGGGGCACGATAATCGCCCGGCGGCCGTCATCACGCGTGCCTAGAGACATCGGTAGCACCCCGCTGACCGGCCTGAGCAGCCCATCAAGAGATAGCTCGCCCACCAGCGCCACCTCGTCGAGCACGTCATCAATCGCTGCCTGGCCAGTGGCGAGGATGATCCCCAGCGCAATCGGCAAGTCAAACGCCGGCCCCTCCTTGCGGATGTCGGCCGGCGCGAGGTTGATCGTGATCTTCTCCACCGGGAACTCAAAGCCGGAGTTGCGGACCGCCGCCTCCACGCGGTCGCAGCTCTCTCGCACCGCCGCATCCGGCAAGCCCACCACCGTCATGTGCCGGTCTCCGCGGGCTACGTCTACCTCCACCTGCACAGGATATGCGTCAACACCATGAACCGCTGCGGAATGAACGCGAGCCAGCATGGGCGAGCCCCCGAATCGTAGGCTTGATGTCGTCCGCGTCTTCGCCGTGCGGCAGGAGGTGACCTTCGACTGACAAGGGAGATAGCATGCAACGGATGAAAACCGAAGCCGGGCAGCGCCGGCGTACCGCCGCGATGGAAGCGGCCCCGCAAGCGCGGGGCCGCACCGGCCCTCAGGCTACGCCGCTGGTTCCCCAGCGGCGTAGCCTGAGGGCGGTCGCGAGCGTAGCTCGCGTTCCATCGCGGGGGTGGTCCTGCCGCCTGGACGCGGTTACCTCTCGCAGTCTGGGCAGACGATCCCCCTCCGCCAAGGCTACGGGGGATAGCACCCGCGCCACTGGCGTGGCGTGGGAGCTACTTCCCCATCCTCTTCATATTGTCCAGGCAGCGCTTGACGCACTCCATGGGCGGGAGGGGGTAGACCTCATGTTCGATGATGTACCACTCGGTGGCGGCGGTGGACTCGCAGATGTCGAAGATGGTGTCCCAGTCTGCCGTGCCTTCGCCGACGAGCGCGCCGTCGTCGTCCGGGTCGAAGTCCTTGACATGGACGGTGGCGAAGCGGCCGGGGTACTTGTTCAGGGCCGCGATGGCGTCGCCGCCGCCGCGCAGCGTGTGACCGATGTCGAGTTGCGCGAAAACGTCGTCGCCGGCCCGGTCGAAGAAGATGTCCCAGGCCGACTCGCCCTCGAAGGTTTGCTCAAACTCATGCTTGTGGTTGTGATAGCCGAGCATGAGACCCTCGGCCTTGAGACTCGCGGCGGCCTCGGTGAAGAGGTCGGCGGTCTTCTGCCAGGCCTCTTTGCTCTCGGTGTACTCGCCGGGCAGGCCGGGGACGACGATGTACTTGTTGCCGAGGGCGTGCGCAAAGTTAACGGTCTCCTGGAGGCCGTCCGCCTGGATGGCGTCTACGCGGACGTGCGAACCCGCAACCGCGAGGCCGAAGTCGTCAAGCATACTCTTGAGGTCCTCGGCGGCGTAGTCGTAGTAACCCGCGAACTCGACGCCCTCGTATCCCATGTCGGCGACGGCCTTGAGGTTGCCGGCGAAGTCCTCTGCGAGGTCCTCCCGGATGGAGTAGAGCTGAAGTGCGATAGGTATGCGTCCCATGTCTGATCTCCTCCTGTCGTTGGTTGACGAACCATCTTCAGAACGGTGAGGCGGCGGGCTAGGCCATCGAGTTGACAAGCTCCACACAGGCGTCGGCGATCTGCTCGCCGGTGCCGGGCGCTACCTTGCTGGAGCGGGCCGGCGTGGTCTCATACCCGCCGGTGAAGGGCTTATCCTCACGCGGGATGTAGTCGTCGGCGTAGGCGTCGCGCGTGCCGACATAGCCGACGCAGCCGTTGGCGAGTTCCACGACAAAGGTTGGGTCGAACTTGCTGCGGCGCTTGATGTCCAGTCCCAGGGCGCAGAAGTACTCGGCGGGCGTGGAGACGAAGGCCGCGTCGCCGACAGTCAGCGCCTGGAGTTCTGCCGGGATCTGCGGCTCCTCCTCGTTCTGCCGGGCCATCTCGATCCACTCGCGCGCCCAGAGGCGGTCGGGGAACCAGCGGCCCTCGACCTGAGCATCGCTCTCGAGATGTGCCTGGGCCCACTCCAGCATCTCCGGTGTGATCTCGCGGGGTTGCAGCATGATAGTCGTGCGCTTGCCCGCGACCTCAACCTGCGGTTGGAACTGCATTTGCACGAGCACCTTGAGCGCCTCGCCCGCGACCGACATTCCGACCCTGCGCGCTACCAGCGGTCCGGACTGCACATAGTCGGCGGGCGCGGTGTTGTCCACCTGGGTGATGTCGCCGCAGGCGCCGTTGACGAATACCACGCCGAAGTCCTCGCCGAAGACGTCCTTGAGCGTCTTGCGCAGGTAATGGATCCAGTCGGAGGAGGCCACGCCTCCGACGCCAAGTCCGGTCGTCCCGTGGCAGGTGAAGTTGACGATGCACCCACGCAGGTTGCCCTCCTCGTCGGAGGCGCCGACGACGCCCACGTCGGGGTCCAGCTCGCCGTGAGGGCGGTCCATCTGGTCCTGGGCGGCGCGACCCGGGTGGCTGCGCTGGGTGCCGTCCTTCATGATCCAACGGCGGTAGTGGGCCACGCCCTCGCACTTGCCCACGCCGACGCCGAGGCTCAGGTCCTCCCGTCGCCGGTGAGCGTCAATCACCGCAGTCGCCATCTGCCGCGACATGTGCCGCAGGTAGTCAGGGTCCGCCTCGCTGGCGAAGCCCTCGTGGGCGACAGGCCCACCCGAATGAGTATGACTGGCGCCGAACATGACGTGCTCGGGCGGGATGCCGGTCGCCTCCTGGATGATTGCGCGCGCCTCCTCGCACATCGAGTGCTTGACCGACAGCGAGTCCAGGCCGCAGACGGCGATGGTATTGTCGCCATCGTCCAGCACACACGCGCTGGCGAGGCAGTCGTCGTGGATGCCCTGGTGATAGGCCTTGCCGGTCCCCCCGGGCCTCTCCATCCCGTAGCTTGGTGTTATGTTCGCGGAACTGAATCCGATTCTCATTGTCGCTCTCCTGTGAGTGCGTAATATCCTCTGCCACGTTGCGGTTGTTCGGCGTTCCTTGTCGCACACCTCCTGCCAAAGGTGGGGAAAGGGGAAACGGCGGAGGCTGGAGGCGAGAGGCGGGAAACGGATAACGGCGGGCGAGCAGAGAAGGAGGTCACGGTGGGGCAGACATTCCTGTCTGCCATCCCGCCCGCTGGGTGGGACCGCCGCCGTCATTAGCCCTCGAAACGGCCGCAGACAGGAATGTCTGCGCCACCATAACGGCAACATTCGCCGTTGCCGTTAGTCGGCGGTCGGATCTCGGGTGTCGGAAGTCGGCCGTCCGAGAAGGACACTTCAGCATGGGGGAGGAAATCACCGCAGTCGCGACATATCGTCCCCCCCATGGAGAATAGAGCCATGTCAGAGAAGAAGGTCGCCCTTGCAGTCGGAGCGCATCCCGATGACGTGGAGTTCATGATGGCCGGGACGCTGGCGGCGCTCGGTGACGCCGGTTACGAGCTGCACATCTTTACCGTTGGCAACGGCAACTGTGGCACCGCCCAGCACACCCAGGAGGAGATCGTGCGCATCCGCGGGCACGAAGCTCGCAATGCGGCTGCGGTCATCGGCGCCACCTATCACCACGGGCTGGTCAATGACATTGAGATCTTCTACGAGGAGGAGCTGCTCCGTCGCGTCACCGCCGTGGTGCGCGACATCAAGCCGAACCTCGTGCTCACGCACTCGCCGCAGGACTACATGGAGGACCACATGATCACCAGCCGGTTGATGGTCTCCGCCTGCTTCTGCCGGGGGATGCGTAACTGGCTGAGCTCTCCGTTGCGCGCGCCGACCTTCCAGGATGTCTACCTCTATCACTGCCAGCCCTACGGCAACCG
>JALGVE010000079.1 GCA_029820045.1 Candidatus Zipacnadia bacterium
CCCGGCCCCTCCAACGGCTCCCGGCCCGCGTAGGTCGCGCTTCCTAGCCCGACTCTCAATGCGGCGCGACACAGGTCCCGGCCCTACTCAGAAGACCTCACACCCACCAGCCAGATAGAACCGATGCTCCTGGAACCGAAGCGCCTTTGCATAACGATGAGGAAACACTGCAAGGGATTCGTATAGCCGACACGGAACCTCTCACTAGCCGTTGCCGCCTATTGAAGGGACTGAGACCCGATGAAATACCTGATCCTGCTCGCGGCTGCGCTCACGCTTATCCCGACCGCAATCTGGGCGCAGCCCATCGTTGACTACGTGAACAAGCCCGACGATGCCTTCTCCTGGCATAAGACCGGCCAAGAGGACCTCTCCGGCGGAACCACGCTTACCCATCTGCAGGTGACCTCCCAGGTCTGGCAGGGCATCACCTGGACCCATCGCGTGGAGATCATCCAGCCCGCGGACCTGCAGTACCCCGAGACCGCCCTGATGCTCATCACAGGCGGCGCCGCCAACAAGGAGGAACTCGCCTATCTGACTATCATCGCCGGCGCCGTCTCCGCGCCCATCGTGATTCTCGGCGACATTCCCAACCAGCCGCTCTTCGACGATCTGCGAGAGGATGCGCTCATCGCCCACACCTTCGCCAAGTACATCGAGACCGGCGACGCCACCTGGCCCCTGCTCTTCCCGATGACCAAGGCTGCCATCAAGACCATGGACGCCGTGGCGGCGTACACCGAGCAGACCTGGGAGACGCCGGTGGAGAGCTTCGTTGTCACCGGCGCCTCTAAGCGCGGCTGGACCACCTGGTTCACCGGCGTGGTCGCGCCCGAGCGCCTTAAGGGCATCGCACCGATGGTCTACGACAACCTCAACATGGCCGCACAGATGGCTCATCAGGTGGAAGCGTGGGGCGACTACAGCGAGATGATTGATGATTACACCAAGCTGGGTCTGCCCGCCTTCACGGCCACCGAGCGAGGCCGGCAGGTCGCCGCCATGGTTGACCCTTACACCGACCGTCAGCGGGCCACCATGCCCAAGCTCATCATCACGGGGACGAATGACCCTTACTGGCCGCTGGATGCCGCCAACCTGTACTACGATCAGCTCCCCGACCCGAAGTACATCCTGTATGTCCCCAACTCCGGGCATGGCTTGGAGGACATAATGCGCGTGGTGAACTCTCAGATAGGCTTCTTCCTGGGCTGCACGGGCCGAGCGCCGCTGCCGAAGCCGAGCTGGGAGTTCTCGGAGGGCCGCTACCTGAAGCTCACTATCTCCCCTGACCTCGCGCCGAAGCGAGTCCTGCAGTGGACTGCGAGCTCGCCGACGCGCGACTTCCGCGAGGCGCAGTGGAAGCAGCGTGAGGCCACGGAGCACAACGGGAAGTACATCTGCCGCCTGATGCCACCGCAGGAGGGCTACGCGGCGATCTTCGGGGAGATAACCTACGAGGTCGAGGGGCACGACTTCCCGCTCTCAACCAAGGTACGTGTCATCAGCGGCAAGTGAAAGGCATGCGGCTATTGGCCGTTCTCCGGCAGCACTCCGGTTATCGCCAGCACGCCCACATAGGCATTGCCGGCTGTCACGATGTCAAGCCACTTGATCTTGGCATCGGGCCGGGGGTTCTCCCACTCACTTAGAAAGACGCCCTTGCCCTTCCCCGAGAACCACACGGCCCTCGCGTTGGCGTGAGACTTGGCCTGGTACCAGTCCGCAATGTCAACCTGGTTCCTGACGATGATGTCCGCGGTCTTACCGTCAGCGTAGTGGACCACGTAGCGGATGACCTCCTCGCCCTCCGCTGCCGTAACCCAGGCAGCGGTGTGAAGGAAGTAGAGCTTTGTGAGATTGTTCCACACGCCGATCTCCTTCATTTCAGCCGGGAACACCGGCTCCGGGTGCTTCGGCGAGGACCCCAGAACCAGCGCCTTGTCGTCAATCCGCACCGGCACCCCGCCCATGAGCTTAACCCCTCGCGGGATGTCGCCGAGGCCCTCCCGCAGGCCCATCCACCCGTGCCCGTCCAGGTCCTCCACCGTTCGATTGCACTTCTTGCGGAAGTTGATGAGTTGCACCTGGTCGCGCGTCAGGATCGGCTGATCCGAGACCTCACCGGTGTCGCCCGCCAGCGGCGGGATCCCCTCGACATCCCACCGCGTCGCAAGCGCGTAACGCAGCAGGTTGTATCCGAAGGCCCGCGCCGCGCTGTCCGTTCGGTAGTTCCTTGTGACCCGCAACTGAGAGAGCAGGCAGGCCCCCTGGCCCATGCGGAACTGCACCACGGCCATGCCGAAGTCAGGGGCGGATGAGTGAACGAAGCCTATGCGCGGCCCCGCCCCGGCAACCAGCAGGTTCGGCCCCCACGGCTGGATCATGCTGGTGTAGAGCACGTGATCCTGCCCCCAGTCCTCGAAATCGGCCGCACTCATGCCCCGGAAGATGGGGTGCTTGAGCGGAATCGGGTCAGCGTTCGGAACCCGCCCGCACTTCTCGTAGTAAAGCGCCGGCGCCCACGGTATCTGCCCCGACATCTCCTGCTCGAACGCGAGGATTACGCCACCCGCCTCGACGAAGTCACGCAAGGCGCGGGCATTCCTGGAGACCGACGCATCAATGCTGTCTCGCCCAAGGACTATCACCTCGCAGGCGCTGAGGTCAGCGAGGCCAGTCAAACGCTCATACTTGACGCCGGTGGCATCGAGCAGCGCGGCCACGGTGTCGTCTCCCTGGGGCAGCTCGTAGAGCGCGACCCGCTTTCTTGCGGTCAGGGGAGGGAACTCATCTGTCCTGCGCACCAGCACGCGATGCACGTTCCGGCTCAGGTGACTGCGGCCCGCCCTCAGCACCAGCGCAAGCTCGTACGGACCCGCAGGGCTGTTGGGCTTAAGCTCCAAGGAGACCGGGATGACCGTACGCTCCCCGACCCTCAGCGGCGGCACCGGGAGCGTCACTCGCGCCACAGGCTCGGAAGTGCCCTGACGCAGGGCCACCTGCAATTCCCCGGTGAAATCCTCCCGCGACCAGTTGATGACGTGTGCCTCAAAGGACAGGCCCTCCTCCGCGAGGACATGCTTCTGCCAGAAGTCGGGGATGGCGATCAGGTGCTGCTGGGCCATCCGTATCGCGTCCAGCTCCGGTGAGCCGAAGTCGTTCGCGAGGCGCTTGTGTTGCTCGTCCACCTTCTCGATGACGAAGCGCTTGAGGGCGAAGAGCGAGTAGCCCGCCTCCCGCGGGCAATCGCGGCGGAAGATCTCGAGCGCCCGGTGGTAGTATCGAGCGCGCGCCTCAGCGTCAGCCTGGTAGCTGCACGCGATGCGCGAGCCGCCGACCGCGAGCCGGGCCAGGTATTCCCGCGAGATGCGAGGGTGAGCGTACGGCTCCCGCCTCGCCTTGAGGTCAGAGATGAGCTTCACGTAGCCCTCGACGGTCGGGTTCCCCTCCTCGTCAAAGATTTCCGGCGTGATGACGCAGAGCCTGTCCTCCTTCCCGCCGTGGGCCAGCCACTCGCCATTGATGACGGGAAGCTCTTGCCCCTTGTAGATCCGGAAGAGATCGTCGTACTCCGCGTTGTAGCTCCTGGCCGCGTCAATCCACCGGCTGTAGATCATCTGATAGTTGTGGTAGTCGAGGTAGTCGGCCGGCAGCGGCTGCGATTTCAGCTCCGGCTCTCCCCGCTCCCAGTGAAGCCCGGAGGCCGGGGTGACCGGGCGCCCCTGAGGGTCGTGCTCGTGCAGGAACTTGTAGAGGAGCTCAGCGTAAAGACGGATGTTGGGCTCGCCCGCGCCCATCTCGTTGCCACCACTCCAGGTGACCACGCAGGGCGAGTTGTAATGGTAGTGAACCCAGCGTTCCAGCCTCTCCTGGAAGTCGGGCAGGAAGGCCGTCTTGTCCGAGGTGAAGCTGGCCGACACGTCGTGCGTGCCCAGGTAGTCCACCAGCTGCATCTCAGGGGGCAGCGGCTCAAGGGCCGAGGGGGTCCACTCATCGCGCACCATGAAGCCCAACTCGTCGCAGAAGTAGTACCAGTTGCGGGGGTGCGGGCCGGTGTGCACTCGCAGCGAGGTGAAGTTCGCCTCCCGGTACGCGCGGAGGGCCTTACGCGCGAGGTTGTGGTAGTTGTACCCCTCCTTCGGCGTTCTCGCCGGGTTCTCTCCCCAACCCGGTATGATGGCGTCACCCCCACAGTGGCCGAAGAAGTAGATGGGCTTGCCATTGAGCAGGAACTGCGTTCCACGGGTCTCGATGGTTCTCACGCCGAAGCGCTCCAGCCCCATGACAAGACCGGCCTTATCCACGATGCGCAATTCGTAGAGGCAGGGACGCGTGACATCCCAGGCGCAGATGCCGGGCGTCTCCATCTCGAAGCTCCGCCACCCGTCCGCGTCCGGCGCGGAAAACGTAACCTCCGCCTCAAACGAGCGGTCCGACTCGCCGGGGAAGGTGTAGTCATCGCTCTCCCAAGGCGTGACGATTGCCCTGACGCGCTCCGCGCCGGCGCCTCCCGGCGCCGGCAGGCAGTTCACGCTGATCTTGTCCTCGCCGAAGGGCGCAGTAACCATTACCTCCTGGAAGTAGTCTTGCGGGAAGTACTCTATCCAGACCAGGCCGGTGATGCCCCCTGGATCGGGCGAGTCCCAGACGAACGGAATGCCCGTGTCATACACCCTCACAGTGACGAGGTTCTCCTCGCCGAACTTGATGGCGTCGGTTATCTCCAGGTCGAAGAAGTCGAGAAACACCCCCGGCACCCGCCCGGAGCCGCGCTGATGCCAGTTGCGGTGTTCGCCGACCTTCTTGCCGTTGACCCACACTGCGCAGTCGCTTTCCACACTGTCGAAGTGCAGCGCCACGCGCCCGCCGGCCTTTTCCTGGGGCACACGGAAGGTCTTCCGGTAGAAGCCCACCCCCCCGAAGGCATACGCATTCCTGTACTTCATGTAGTAGTCCACGATGGCGCGATCATCCGGCTGCTCGTACGGCAGACAGGGACTCCAGTTGCCAGGCACCAGCACGTCCCACCACTCGGACACGTCCGCGCGCAGGTCAAGCTGCTCCGGACCTGGCTTAATCTCCTTATACGGCGCCTTGACACCCTCCCTGAGCACCTTCGCAGGTGCTTTCCCCACCTTGCGGTCCACCATGTTCTCGGCAATCCAGTCCTTGGTCAGGAAGTTCCAGGCCCACTGAAGCTTCCAGACGCCAGTCAGGTACTGCCGGTCCTTCTTCCCGTAGAAGATGTCGTAGTCCCTGGGAGAAGCCAGGTTTTCGGCGACAATGCCCTCCTCCTCCCCCGCAGGGATGTGCGGCCCGTCGGCCGGACACCACGCCGGGGTGGCTGCTGTCAGAGATAAGATCAGGAAGAGCCTCTTCACAAGCAGTCACCTGCCAGAGGTCTCGGTAACACGCTGAAGGATTTCGACCGTCACGGATGCCTGCCTCTATGCGAACTGCGGCAGCCATTGCCGCTGGGCGTCAAGCATCTCGTCTGCCATCTCGCGAATCTCTGAGAGCGGCAGCACCGCCGAGGTCAGCGGGTCCAGCATGAGGGCGCGATAGACCGCCTCACGGTCGCCGTGAAGGGCGCCGAGCACCGCCAACTCCTGGGAGCGCACGTTGCTTTCATTGAGCGCGGCGCACTGCGGCGGCAGGTCGCCCACGAAGCAGGGATGCACGCCCAGGCGGTCCACTACACATGGGACCTCGACCGCGCAGCCCTCGGGCAGGTTCGTGATGAGGCCCGTGTTCGGCACCGTCACATTCACGCGGCAGGGCCGGTCGGTCTCCATGGCCTCGATGATGTCCACGCTGTACTCGTGGCTGCGGTTGATTCCCAGCGGCTCGGGGCTGTCGAGCTCCTCCTGCAGGCGCCCAGCGTACTGCTCCCAGCGGCTGGACATTGCCTCCATGTTCCGCGGCTTGAGGCCGAACTCATCCATGAGCTCCTGCGACTTACGGAAGTACGGGACGTATTCGCTCATGTGGGCGGTGCTCTCGGTGACGAAGTAACCGAAGTGCCGCAGTATCTCGAAGCGCACCGCATCTTTCGCGCAGGTATCAGGGTCCCGCAGCTTCTCACGCAGGAGCGGATAAAGGTCTTCTCCGTCGCGTTGGAGGCGCAAGAACCAGGCCATGTGATTGATGCCCGCGACCCAGTAGTCCAGCTCCTCATAGGGGATACCCATGTACCCGGCAAGCTGCTTCGAGGTTCCCTGGACGCTATGACACAGGCCTACCTGCGCAATGTCAGGCCGGGCAACGCTCATCAACCAGCAGTTGATGGCCATGGGGTTGGAGTGCTGAAGGAGGAGGGCATCGGGGCAGACCTCGCGCATGTGATCGGCGATCTCCAGCAGCGCGGGCGCGTTACGCAGGCCCTGGAAGATGCCGCCCGGGCCGATGGTATCGCCCACGGCCTGATCTATCCCGTACTTTAGCGGTATCCCGATGTCATGCGGGCGCGGGTCCCATCCGCCCGCTCGGATGGACATGATGACATACTCGGCTCCGTCCAGGGCCTCACGGGTGTCGGTGGTGACCAGGACCTCAGTGTCCGCGCCCTGCTCGTCTACGAACCGCTGCGCAAGCTTACCGATGAGCGCAAGCCGGTCCGCGTTGACATCCATCAGGGCGACGCGAGAGGGCGTGACGCCCTCGATGGAGAGCAGGTCCATGAGCAGGCGTCGCGCAAAGGAGATGCTCCCGGCGCCGATCAGTGCGATCCTGGGCATAAGCATGACCTCCGAATCAAGATGCGAGAGAACTCACTCGGCGTACGCTTCGATCTCATCCACCACCGCGCCGTGGCCCGCGAAGCCGTACTGCTCCGTCTCCCACTCGGGCGTGTTGACGGCGGTGATATGCAGTCGCAGCTTCTCGGTCTTCACCGGATCGAAGCGACTGGTCACGACCTGCTCGGTGTTCCCTGTCACTGTCGCCACAGTTCTCCAGCCCTCCCCGTCCGGGACCTGGACCTCGTAGTCACTGAGGGTCGGGGTGTAGACCACGACTCTGCTGATGGTCTGCTCGTGAGGGAAGCTCACGATCAGGTCCACGGGCGGCGCCGGGTGGGCACTCCACCGCCATGAGCTGAAGAGGTCAGTGATGCCATCAATGCTGTAGACCCCCTGGGGCGCCGCCACGTTGACGCCGGTCAGCTCACCCTCCCTGGTCATCCGCAGGCAGAGATTGCCCTCCTTGAAGCGCGCCGCCTGCATGGCTGCCACCTCCGCTCTGATCTCGGCCAGCGTCATCCCCGCGTCCGGCGGCTCGGCGGCGGTGGTGTACAGGTGCACCTCATACTTCCCGAAGTGATCCGCGAATCGGTCGCCTTCGACCTGGACCATCCGGCCCTCTGAGATGACGGACACTGACCGACCACCCAGGCCCGGAACCTCGAAGTTCGCGTCAATCTCCCGAAACTGCGTGTTGACGGCGATGAGGTAGAGGTCTCCCTCATGCTCCTTCACCAGCACGTCTATCTCCGCGTCCTCAGGCTCGATTGTGACCTCCGCCTCAGAGGTGGGCGACAGCAGCGCCGGCGCCATCGCGGCCACCTCCTTGCTGAGGAAGCGGGCGCCGCGGTAGGACGGGGGGAAGAGCGTCAGATAACCCCAGGCGTAGTACAGCACCCCCTTGGCGTTGTGCGCGATGGACATATACGCCATCGCCCGCAGGTGCTCGAAGCTCGGCTCGCACAGAGTGCTCTCGTTGGCATAGCCGCTGGCGAAGGCCTGGGGCGTCACCCAGGCCGCTTTCCCCGTGGCCGCTATCGCGTCGAAGTAGTCGCGGAAGGCGGTCAGCGGCACGTCGAACTGCCCGTCAAGGCGCGGATGGATGTACGGGTCGGGCATGAAGATGTCGGCGCAATTGCGCACCAGGTGGTGCGTGCCCGCATACCGGCACAGCACGATGCACGGATGATACGGGTCGAGGCCCTTCACGAGCTGATAGACCTCCTCCAGGGCCTCGGGCGAGGTGTTATTGCAGTCCGGCTCATCGGAGAGATACCACCCCAGCATTGCCGGGTGGTCCTTCCACATGTTGACGCACTCGGTGATCCCCTGCTTCATCTTCTCCGTGAGGTGTGTGTCCGGGTCGCCGATGTGCGGCAGTCCCCCCTCGCGGAAGAAGGTGCGGTAGTAGGGGTAGATGACGACACCGAGGCCGTTGGCCTGCGCCTCGTCCAGGAAGCGGGCGCCGCTCTCCTCGCTCCAGTAGCCTGCGCCGTAGTGAAGCAGGCCGGTGCAGCCGTCGGCGTGAGTCTCTGCCATGCCCTTCCAGTCCCTGCCCGGATACGAGCCGGTCACGCTGAAGTAGCCGTAGATGAAGGTCGGCACACCGTTGATGACCGTGTTGAGGTCCTCGTCAAGCCTCACCTCCGAGCCGGGCGCCGGAGGCAGCTTGTGCAACTCCTGGTCGGCGGTGGCAATGACCTGGCCCGTCTCATCTGACAGCGACGCGGTGATGAGGTAGTCACCAACCTCCAGATCGCGCGCATCGAAGCTCACCTCCACCTCGGCCGCGGGCAGCGGCGCGATCCGGCGCTCCTGGAGCGGCTCCTCTGAACCAGCCGCTGCCAGCCGCACCTGCAGCGCCGAGGTCTTCAGCGCCGCCTCGTCCAGCCCCACCTCAACGGACAGCTTGACCTCCTGAAGCTCCTGCGTGGCGAAGATGCTCGCGCGGTAGGCAGGCTGCACCAGGCTGATGCCCAGCGGCGTGTACTCCAGCCGCACGGTGAACTTCGTGCGGTAGTACACGCGCGCGGCCGTCGGGTCGGTCAGCGCCACGAGGAGCGAGTAGTCGCCGCTCTTCTCCACGCGGTAGCCGCTGAGCTCCGCCGCGCCCTGTTCCCCGTCTGCCAGCGACACCTTCGCCTCCTGCGTCTGCGGCTTGCCTTCCGCCGGGATGAGGCAGCCCTCCAACCGCAGGTCCGCCGCCTTGCCGGTACCGTTGCCCACGGGAAGCTCGAACCCGACATTAAGCGCCTGCCCCTCAATCGCAGCGTGAACCTCAGGCTCCCCAAGCTCCAAGCGGAAGCGGCTGAAGTCCACGTCCAGGCCGCGCAGCTCGCCGAACAACTCCGGCTGGTGGAAGCCGCCCTGCGGGCCTAGCGGCGCCCACGTGCTCAGCTCGCGCGCGCCCGCGTACCTCTGGCGGCAGAGGTTGAAGTTCCAGGTCGGGCCGACCTCAGCCCCGATGGCGAAGCTGCTGAAGGGCACAACGATCTCGCTGGTCCATCTGTCCTCGGCCTTGCTCGCGCTCGCATGCCAGATGAACTCGCGTCCATCCCGCTTCCCCTCGCATATGCCGAGTGTGTTGGTCGTCAGATGGTAGTACGTCTTCCGGTCGCGGTTGAGGTCCAGGAACAGTTCGATGCTGTCCCCCCTGAAGATGCCGCCGCCGCGGACCTCCTTGAGCTGGTCCATCGCCGCCTCCATGCACTCGACGCCGAGGTAGAGATTGTTCTCGTCGCAGAGCACACAGAAGCGCGTTCCTTGGGTCGGGGGCGCCTCCTGGCCCAGGAGGTGCATCTGTTCCTGCCAGGCGCCTTTCTGCCAGCAGGCGTCGGTCAGTTTGCCGTCAATGAGTGGCCGCTCGCCGACCTCGATACGCGTGACGGTCGCGATCGGCGGCTCCGCCGCGGATACGTTCGGGCACGCTATCAGGCACACGCCCAGAACCGTGATCACAAGCAGCTTCCACATGGTAGCACCACCTTCGCACGACTCATGGCTGAGTCCGGCAAGGATGCCCGACCTACGCGTCGTTTACCGTTAGCTGTCATTGCCTTCGCCGCCGCCGTGTGCGTCTCTGCGATGAATCGTCGTCAGTACTCCCGCGCGGCCTGGAAGACCTCTCCCGCGGACTTCGCGCGGCTGTAGATCTTGACCTCATCAATCGCGCCCCGGAAGACATAGGCATATCCCTGAGAGAATGAGCCGATGGTCAACGGTTTGCTGTTCACGGTGATGGGATGTGTCGCCCCGTCGAGCGGAACGTTCTCCTTCTCGCGATGCAGTGTCCCGCCGCTGGCGATCTCCACACCGTTGAGGTAGACCCTGTAGACCTGCCCGTCGTAGGTGGCGGCGACGTGATGCCACCTTCCCCAAGTCATCGGCGTGACCGCCAGGTTGCCGCCGACATCCCAGAAGTCCTCCCCGAAGCCGCCTCCGCTGCGGAATCTCAAGCTGTTCCAACTGATGAACAGCCGGTAGCCTGGCCCGCGGTCGCTGCCCTTGTTGACGATGTCGTATTGCGCCTCGCGCTTGAGCGTATCCGGCTTGACCCATGCCTCGACCGTAATGGCCGCCGTGCAGTTCAGGTCATCGGCATCGGGGACGACAACCCCCGTGCCCTTCGCACCGTTGAGGTAGACACCCCCGCCCACGCGCCCCTCGACGCGCTGGATCTCGCCCTTCATCGTCGCGTCATGCCCATTACCGCTGGCATCAGCGATCGTATCTCCCTCGTTTTCGTCGAAGCGCCAGTAGGCGACCAGGCCCTCCTCCGAAGCACTGACCTCATGAGCTGGGTAACAGATGCCACCGGTCACAAGAGCGCTTAGTCCGGCGGCCAGGGCAAGCCAGGTGTTCCTGCTCATCACGCACTCCTCCTCGGCGCGAGTTAGGGGTGTCAGCCGCGCGCACCTGCTTGGCGTCGGGCGCAGCCGTTTGTTGTATGAGGGCCGCCTGAGCGTATCGGCCCACAACCGTGGGCCGATACGCGAAGTTGGCCCTCGGCTGGCAACGGGTAACAGCCTGGGCCGGGCTCGGCTGGGCGCTGGCACGCACCAGCCTCGCACGGCCCCTCCATCCTCCGCCGGAGGGCGCGCTCGTGACAGAGCCGCTCGCAGTTGGGCAGGAACTCGTTGCGCCGCGGACCTCCCAAGCCTCTCCCTCTAGCCCTGGATGTAACTGTGCCAGCAGCACCGCCGCGTCGAACTCCGTCATGCGATAG
>JALGVE010000080.1 GCA_029820045.1 Candidatus Zipacnadia bacterium
ATGTTAACCCATAGGAGGGCGGGGCTTCAGCCCCGCCAAGGGCTGCACTATCCTAGCGACCGCCGGGGCAGGACTGAAGTCCTGCCCTCCGTACGGCACGGCTTTGCTAGCCGCCGTGCCCCGCCCTACACTACCCACAAGCCAACTTGCTCTAAAACCGATGCTCCTGCTGACTCAGGAGCATCGTTGACAGGCTCCCAGTGTTCGCTTACAATCGCGCACACGGGACGGCAGTGGAAGCAGTCATCGCAGCACGTTTTGAAGCTGCCCGGGAGGGCGCCGGCATGAGACGCTGCAACGGCCGCCACGGATTCACAGCCTCACAGACCCTTACAGCGGTCGCCATTATCGCCGTCTTCGCTCTGGTCGTAGCCTTCGGCTTCCGGGGGAGGTCCGGGCAGCACGGACGGCAGATCACGATTGCGCGGATGGAAGTCGTAATCGCAGGGCTGGAGAAGTACGCGATAGACAACGGCGCCGTGTTTCCTACCACTGAGCAAGGTCTGAACGCGCTGCTTGAGCGCCCCAAGCACGAGCCCGTGCCGCACCGTTGGCGGGGGCCGTACATCCAAGACCCTCAAGCATTGACCGATGCCTGGGGGGTGCCGTTGCGCTACGTTTCCCCCGGCGGCGATACGCGCGTTTACGACCTGTGGTCAAATGGAGCGGACAAAGCCGAGGGCGGTGAGGGCGCCGACGCCGACATCCAATCATGGAAGCGCTCAACGATGTGGCCATGATCTGCCCGCGCTTGCTGGCGGCCGCCGGCCGCGTCTCTCTCGTTCTGCTTTGGGCGTGTCGAGTGAGCGTTGGCACGACCCTAGCGCAGCCTGACCCCACGCTCCCCCCGCCCAAGGAGTGGCAGAGCACCACCTTGTGCGCGTGCGAGGACGCAACCGAGTTCACTTCCGGGCGCACGCCCACGCGACCGCTGTTCGACTTCTCCGCTTACAATCTCAGCACTACGGACAAGGCGCGTGTCGCCGGCAGCAGCCTCCGCTGGCAGTTCTGCTCGATGGCCAAGGAGCAAGCCTGGGCGCGCCTCGCGTACTGCCGCTCCCTTTCCGAACCCTTCGACGCGATATCCCTTCACATCAAGAACCCGAACGGTCATGCCCTGAGCCTGCACCTTGAAGCTCTGGATGCGGATGGTATCTGGTACTCCAGCCCCGTCGGGTCGCTCGCTGATGAGCGCAACTGGCGTCAACTGACGTTCTACCTGCGCGACTTCGCTCCGCAGGCCGCGCAGACCGATCCCCGACTTGGCGTGAACTTCCCTATCATCTGGCTGGCGATTGTGGTTGAGCCGCTGGCGCTCGGCACGCCCTACACCCTCTATCTTGACGAGCTTGAGAGCCACCAAGCGCCCAGGCAGACGGTGGAAGTGGGCGACCTGCACACGCCGACGGCCCTGGCCCCCGGTGAAGCAATACCCGTCCGTGCGACCCTGGTCTTCGAACGCCCCCCAACTGCACGGACGCGCATCGCCGCCATGCTGCTGGCAGATACGGCTTGCGTAGCGGAGGCGGACCTGCTCCTCGAGGCTGGCGCGGCCGGGCTCAAGGTCGGTGTGCCTCATGCTGTCAGGGTCCGCGGCCTCAAGGTCCCACCGTGGCTGCCGCCCGGGCGGTATGAGCTGCAACTCCTCTCCCCCACCGTAAGGCTCACGGGATCTGGAGCAAGGCGCCGCGCCATCGCGGTGGCCGGCGCGAGGTCTGAAGTACCTTCGGTGAGCGTGGACAATGCGGGCCCAAGGGCTCGCATCACAGTCGGCGAGCAAGCTGTCGCCCCACTGGTCGGCGATCTCGGCGGCGTCAGCCCTGCAGAGGCAGAGCGCGCAGCGGAGGTGGGGGCGCGCATCATCGCCATCCCGGCCACGACCGACTACCACCCCTTCGGCTGGGCGCAGGATGTGTGGACGTCCGCCGACACGCTGGACTTCGCGGGTCTCGACCGCAGGGCAGCGCAGACCCTCAATAGCGCCCCGGATGCACTGCTGCTGGTGGAGGTGCAGATCGCCTCGCCACCGTGGTGGGACGCGGAGCATCCGGCGGACAGGCAGCGATTCGGCGGCTCGGAGGTGGCGCCGGTCGCGATGTGGGGACGGAAGCGCACCTGGGCGGACCTGACCTCGGCCGAGTGGGCGAAGGGCGCCCTGGTGCGACTGCGCCGGCTCGTCGAGCACATCGAGGCCTCGCCCTATCGTCACCGCGTCATCGGCTACGAACTGCAGGCCGGCGACCTGGGTGCGTGGCGGCCATGGGGCGCGGGGCTGGGCATGGAGATCGGCGTCAGCGAGGCAGAGCAGGACGCGTTCCGCGCCTGGCTGAGGCAAAGGTATAACACAATAGACGCTCTGCGCGTTGGCTGGGGAGGGCCACCGCAGCTTGTGACCCTGGAGGGCATGCCCACGGAGCTCGGCCTTGCCACCTGGGATGAGGTTAAGGTCCCCCTTCCCCAACTCAGCGGGAACCAGCGGGAGCCGCTGCTCTACGATCCAGCCACCCACGCTGCGCTGATTGACTTTGCTCACTTCAAGGCTGAGGCGCCCGCCGACCTCCTGCTGGCGATGGCGGCGACCGCCAAGCGCGCCTGCGGCGGTAAGAAGCTGGTTGGCGCATGTTACGGGCATCTCTTCGCACAGTCGGCCTCGCCGGAGACGTGGCGATGGCCACACCTGGCGCTGTCGAAGGTGATGGAGGCCGATGACGTAGACTTCCTGACTGCGCCGCTGGGCACAAGCCAGCCCGACGCCGTCTCTGTGTCCCTGAGCGCGACTGCGCACACTCACGGGAAGCTCTGGGTAGAGCGAGGCGGCGCCTCCTCGGACCAGGTGGCCCGCTCTGCCGCCATCGCCCTTGCTGGTGACGCCGGCTTCGCGGCGCCCGCCGGCGCCTTCGCCGACCTTGCGTGGCTGCCGGTCGCGCGGCAGCGGCTTGACCGGGATAGCGGCAAGTCGCCACCCGCCGCCTCACAACTCGGGGTGGTGGTTGACGACATGAGCGCGAGGTATCTCTCCGAGTCCGGGGGGCTGGCGACGCCCCTCTTTGCCGGGCAGTTGGCGCAGCTTCGTCGTTCCGGCCTTGCCTGCAAGCTGTGCACACTTAGAGATGTGATGGCAGGGAAAGCGCCTCCCGCGGGGATGTACTTGTTCCTGGACACCTTCAGGCTCGACCCGGATGGGCGCGAAGCGCTCAGGAAGCAGGTCTGCCGCGACAAGCACACGCTTGTGTGGGTGTACGCGCCGGGGGCTGTCACCAACATCATCGGCGGGCGCAGCATGAAGGACCTGACCGGCATCGGTCTTACCGTTGTGACGACGCCCGGGCTGCTCAGGGTCAGGGTCGGGCCGAAGTCGCCGCTGCTGGACGAGGGCTTTGCAGAGGGCTTCACCTACGGCGCAGGGGAGGGTCAGCCGCGCTTCTTCTCGGCACAGGAGGCCGGGGAACGGCTGGGGAACCTGGTGGGAACTGACTTCGGAGGTCTGGTGGCCCTGAAGTTCGAGGGGTATCACTCGGTGTTCTCGGCGGCGCCTGCTATGCCGGCGGCGATACTGCGGGCGCTGGCGCGCCGGGCCGGGATGCACCTCTACCTCGATGACGACGCACCAGCTTGGTTCGCCGATGGCGTCATTGCCCTGGAGGGCACGGCGGCTGGCTCGCGCAGTCTTCATCTGCCAGCACCCGCGACGATCAGCGACCTCATCACCGGAGAAACGCTGGCGGCGAACGCGCGGGACATCACGATCCCCCTGGCCGAGGGCACAACAGGCGTCTACGGCGTCACGTATGCAGCGCAAGACCGCGGAGAGTAGCGCCGCTGGGAGGCGCGCGCCATCAACCTGATCTATCACATCCTGGCGGCAGAGCGCCTGCGGCAAGAGCTGGGTTGGCCGCAGGCTGCTCAGGAGCAAATGTTCCTCGGGGCCATCGCTCCTGACGCTCACACTGAATGTGCGGGTTTTGACCGCACCGCGCTGCATCCGGAAAAGGACGCGGATGTAGTCTCGTACCTCCTCAGCAAGCTCTCGCCCGGCGACGCGATTCAGATCGCCGAAGGCCGCGCCTTCGCGGTCGGGTGTCTGTCCCATCTCGTTGCAGATGAGCTGACGCGCGGCGAGAGCCCGGCCGTTCCTCTGTCACCTGGAGACAACCTGACCCACCTGGACGAGGCCGAGGCGACAAGCTACCGGACAGCCTTCGACCTGCAACTGCTTCGGCGCGGCCTCGCGGCGGCCTCCGCCCGTTTCGTGATGCGGCCGCTTGTGCCCGCGGCGCTCGATGCCAAGCGGCACGCGGTGCTCAGCCGGCCAGCGCTCGATCCCGCCCGCGGCGCCTTCCTGGATGCCGGGGCTGACTTGCGGGGCATTGCGGAGATCGTTAGGCAAACGCTCGCCCAACTGAATGCGAGCCCGGAGGGCCGCGCCTTGATGGCGCCGTGGCCCGAGAGAACCGCATAGCCGTGGAAGGCCCTCGCTCCCTGACGGCGAACTTCCCGTCGCCGACAACCCTGCAGAATGCAGCGACCCACGAAACGGAGTGTCGTCCGATGATACGCCTGGGCATGGTAGACCTTTGCACCTCGCATCCCGGCTCGTGGCTTCCCATCATTCGCGAGATGGAGGACGTGGACGTGGTCGCGGTCCATGACAGCGGCGGCGTGCGCCCGGCAGGTTACGCCACCGAGTTCGCCGAGGAACACGGCATCGAGAACGTCTGCGACACCATCGAGCAAGTCGTGGACCTGGTGGATGCTGGCATCGTGCACAGCGCCAACTGGGACCTTCACATCGAGCATGCGCTGCCCTTCATCGAGGCGGGCAAGCCCGTTCTGATTGACAAGCCGATGGTCGGGAACCTCCGAGACCTCAACACGCTGCTTCGACTTGCGGCGAAGCACGACACACTGATCATGGGCGGCTCCAGCGCGCGCTACGCCTACGATGTCCAGGAACTCCTGGCGCAGAAGGAGGAGATGGGCGACATTTGCGCCTGCTGGTGCCAGGGGCGCGGCGACTTCTTCAACTACGGGATTCACACTGTCGAGCTGTTCCAGGGCTTCTTCGGCGCAGGCGTGATTTCGGTGCGCCACGTCGGGCAGAAGGGCCCGACGGACGTGTTCCGCGCCCGCTACGCTGACGGCACGCCGGTGTTCTATGTGCTCGGCTCCTGCGCAAGCCCGTGGTTCATCTCGATCTCAGCGGCCAACGGAGTGTTCGCGCGCGAGATCGCCAGCGGCACCATGTACAAGGCGCTCATCGAGAAGTACGTGGAGGCCATCCGCGCCGGCGAGGCGCCGATCTCGCTGGAGGATAATCTGGAGTGCATCAAGGTCGCTCTGGCGGCAAAGGCCTCACGCCGCGAGGGCTACGAGGTCTACCTCCAGGACCTGGACAACGCGGAGAGCTTCGATGGCTACGCCTTCGCCGAGGAGTACGCCAAGGCGCGGCAGTAGATTCCAACATCCGACCAACGACACACGGCTAGCGATCCAAGGCGAGCCCCGACAACCCGGCGTTTGTCAGGACCATGCTGCCCCGTACGCCGGGCCCCGACGCCAATGACGGCCTCTATGACGGAACCTGCGACGCCCACACAGCCGGCGGAGCGACCTCGACCGGCTTTGACTGTGCGCTCCCTGGTCATCGGCACCGCGCTGCTGTTCGGCGCGGTCCTGTGGGTGCGTCACTCCGAGCTGTTGGTGCACACCATCAACCTCACGGAGGCCACCCCACCGGTTCCGGCCATCGCGGCTGTGCTCTTCCTCGCGATACTGCACCCCGTGCTCCGGCGTCTCGGGCCACGACTGAGCCTCACGCGCCCCGAGATGGTGCTCATTTACTTCTTCGTGGCCATGGGTTCCATCATGCCAAGCCTGGGCGTGGTGCGCATGGTGATCCCGTGCGCCACGGTCCCCTTCTACTTCGCCACGCCTGAGAACAACATGGCCGAGCTGCAGCCGTACATTCCGACTTGGCTGCGGCCGACCGACCCGGAGGCCATCAGAACGCTCTGGGAGGGTTCCGAGGCCGGCACGGTTCCCTGGGGCGCGTGGATCGGGCCGGCCCTGCACTGGACGCTCTTCCTGACGGTTCTCTGGGCGACGGCCCTGTGCATCACAGTGCTGCTGCGCAAGGCGTGGATGGACGACGAGCGGCTGTCCTTCCCGCTGCTGTATCTGCCGATGGACGTCACCGAGGGCACCGAGCCCGGCAGCGCGGGGACGGCTTTCTTCCGGGACCCGGTGATGTGGGTCGGCTTCGGGCTCGCGGTCATCTTCAACGTCTTCAACATCGTCAACAGCTTCAACCCGGCGGTCCCGGCAATGGGCCGTCGCTTTGACATAGGCGCGCTGTTCACCGAGCGCCCGTGGAGCGCCATCCAGCCGCTCTTCATCTCGCACCGACCGGAGGTCATCGGGCTCGGCTACCTGGTGTCGCTGGAGGTCGCGTTCTCCGTCTGGGTTTTCGCCATCGCGCAGCGGCTGTCGAACGTCTTCGCGGTCGCGGTCGGCTGGGATATATCGGGCTTCCCCTTCCAGCAGGAGCAGGGCGGCGGCGCGTACCTCCTGCTCGCAGTGATCCTCGTGTGGCGCACGCGCAAGCATCTGAGCGCTGCGGCTCGCGGCTTGCTGGGCGAGGGCGCCGGGATGAAGGACCCTCACGATCCCTTTCCTCCGCGACTGGCCCTCGCAGGTCTCGTGGTCGGCGTCGCCTTCGTGCTTGCCTGGTGCAGCTTCGCCGGGATGAGCCTGTCAGCGGCGGCGACCTACCTCGTCCTGCTGCTCGCGTTCGCCATCACCTACATGCGCATCCGCTGCGAGACGGGAACGCCCAGCACCTGGCTGTTCCCATGGTACCAGGCGAAGAAGCTGCCCTTCGCGCTCTTTGGGCCCAAGCACATTCTGGAGCGTGGCGGCCCGCAGACCATCACGGTCTTCTCCATGCTCTTCTTCCTTTCGCGCGGCTTCTTCTTCAGCTCGACCGCGTATCCCCTGGAGGGTTACAAGGCGTCGGAGATGCTCAAATCGAGGGCGCGGGACATTGCCGTGGGCGGCCTGGTGGCGGTGGCGCTGGGCCTGATGATGGCCTGGTGGATGCACCTGCAGACCTACTACGACTACGGAGGGAATGTGGTGGAGAGCGGCGGCGTATCCGGCGGGCCACGCACGGCTCTCACCATCCGCGAGTATCAGGGCGCGGCGGGCAATCTGCTGAAGCCCTCCGGCCCGGACCCCGCTCGCCGGGCGGCCATGGGCGCCGGCGCGGTGGTCACCGGCATCCTGGTCTTCGCTCGCAGCGCGCATCTGCGCTTCCCCCTGCACCCGCTCGGCTACGCGATGGCGGCGGCGTACTCGAACCAGATCTGGGGGGCGTTCTTCGTCGTCTGGCTCCTCAAGAGCCTCATCTTCAAGCTGGGCGGGGTCCGCATGTACAAGCGCCTCATGCCGGCCTTCATCGGCCTGGCGCTCGGACACTTCTTCACCATGGGCATCGCGTGGGCGATCGTGGGGAGCTTCTACGGGACGGCAGCCGAGCGAGCGCGGGTCTGGTTCACGTAGTCCGACATCCGCGTTCCGACAACCGACCTCCGCCCTGCGGCAGCAGCCCATCGGCTGCTGCGACGGCACGGCTAGAGCGGTTTCACGTAGCGGCGCTGCTCGGCGATCTCCTTGAAGCCGAGCTTTTCATAGAGCCGGACCGCAGGCACGCGGAAGGGCTGGGTAATGAGCATCAGCGGCTGCGCGTTGAGGGCCTTCGCGTGATTGAGGCACGCGACCACCAGCGCCTCGGCCAGACCCTGCCTCCGATGCTCCTGCATGACTGCCACGTACTCGATCATGCAGCCGAGGACGGTGTCGGGCTCGCGCTCGTCGCGAATGATTTGTGCCCCTGCAATGCCCACCACCCTCCCCTCACGCTTGGCCGCGTGCCAGCCGGCGAAGTCGAAGTCGTGGCGGCTCATGAAGTGATCGCGAAACCACTGCACCGGGACATCTGTATTGAAGACCTGGTTGCGGCAGGCAGTCCAGCCCTCCAGGTCCTCCTCGCCGATACTCACGATCTCGTAGCCCGGCGCTACGCGCACCTCGCGTGGGAGCCATGAGTTCATGTCAAGCTGCATCGTGATGCTATCCTGCTCGGGCTGCTCCACCACGTAGCCCGCTCTCTCCAGGAACCCGCAGGCCGAGCGCCAGCGGCTATCCACGACCTCAGTCGGCTTCGCCGTTTCTGCCCCGGACGCCCGCAGGGCGTCCTCTGCTGCTCCTAGGCACGCCGAGGCAAGCCCGCGGCGCTGGAATCCGGGATCGGTCGCGATGCACCACCAACTCGTAGCCTCTCCCTCGGTACGCGCGATCACCGCGGAGACCGGCCGACCTGCGAGCATCGCAACAAAGCTGGCATCGAGGGAGATCGCCTCATCTGTCAGCCTTTCCGCTAGCGTTTCAGGTTTCATCTCCCACAGCGGCGTGCTGGTGAGGTTAAGCCGCAGCCCCTCATAGTTGCGAAAAGCGGCATAGATCAGCTCGGCGACCCCGGCGGCAATCTCGGGGCGGTATTGCTCAATTGTTGCGCTCTGCACTGATGCATCCCTCTTCGGCGTGTGTCCGTGTTCTCTGTGTGTTCGGGAGGCGCTCGCGCCCTGCCCCGATGGCGTGCAGCCTCTACTTCGGCGGCAAGCAGGCGACACCTTCTGTCCTGGCAGGCAGGGACTCACAAGGGCGCCAGCGAAACGGGAATCGTTAGCACAGCGCGCATGGGAGGCGATTGCAGCATGGAGGACTTCACTGAGGGCTTCTCGGCCACGATATCGCCGGATGGGCCTGTTGTCGCGGGCAGCCGAGGGACCTGGACCATCGCGGTCACGGTCGGTAGGCTGGGTCTCGCGGTCGGCGGCGGCATACGCGTCACCCCACCAACCAGCGAGCGGCAGCGTTGGGATGTCGGGCATGTAACCGCGGCCGCGAGCCGATCGGGAACCAACCTGCGCATCGAGACCGAGAACGTTCACCCTCTGTCGCTGCATCACTCGCAGTACCCGGTGGTGCGCGTCGTGGTCGAGCGCAAGCCGCTGGTCGAGGGCGACGTTCTCGAGGTCACGCTGGGGGACGCGGGAGGCTATGTCGCTGGTTTCTTCAAGCAGGCGCAGGCCACCGATCTCGTGCCCCTGCAGGCTTGCTTCGAGGTCGCCGTGGACATTGAGGGCAATACCAAGTACTCGAACCCGAACTACCCCATGAAGGGCGGGACCTCCTACCTTACGCTCGAGCACTCGCCGGAGTTGAGGGTCATCGCCGGCGAGGCGGCGCGTCTCGTGGTAGCGGCCCGCAGCACGCCACGGCCGGGCGAGGAGTTCCCGGTGACGGTGCGGGCCGTGGACGCTCTCGACAATCCCTGCGAGCACTACCGAGGCGAGGTCGAGCTGAGGGCTGAGGGTGTCAACATCGAGGGACCTACGAAGGCCGAGCTGGCGTACTGTGCGCGCATCGAGGGCTTCCGCGCGGAGACTGAGGGCATCGGCTACGTCGGCGTCTGTGACTGGGCTGGCGGCATCGCCGGCCGCGGCAACCCCGTCTGCCCGGGCTTCTACGGCGATGAGATGCAGGTCTTCTTCGGGGAGATTCACTGTCACACGGAGCAATCGGACGGCGCGCGAACCCCCGACGAGGCATACGAGTTCGCGCGTGACGCGATGGGCCTGGATTTCTCCGCCGTCAGCGACCACGAGGGCGGGCGTGACTGGGGTGTCGCGGTCGAGGCTGCCAAGAAGTACAATGACCCCGGGCGCTTCGTGACCTTCCTCGGCTTCGAGCACAGCTCCTCAGGCTACTATGGTCACCGCAACGTCTACTACCTTCACGACGACGAACCGTGCTTCAGGCCGGATCACCCCGATGAGCTGTTTCGCCTGCTCGACGGCCGGGAGGCCATCGTCATTCCCCACCACCCCAACACCCACTCCGAGGGCGGGACGCTCACCGGCAAGCGCTGGCGGTGGTACGACCTCGACACTCACAACCCGCATTACGAGCGGCTCGTGGAGATCTGCCAGCTTCGGGGTTCGGCCGAGGCCCCACCGCCCGAGCCAGGCGTGATCCTGCCTGACTGCGGCTCGTCAGTGCGGGCTGCGCTGGCCCGTGGCTACCGCTTCGGCTTCATCGGTGGCACCGACAACCACCGGGGCCAGCCGGCCTCGTACCTCGACTCCATGGGCGGCATTGACTACCGAGTCCACCCCGTCGGCGGGCTGGCAGCCATCATCGCGCCCGAACTCACCCGCGAGACTCTCTTCCAGGCCATGCGCGAGCGCCGCACCTTTGCCACCTCCGGCCAACGCATGCTCATTGATATGCGCGTCAATGGCGCATGGATGGGCGCAGAGTTCGCGGCTGAGAGGGAGGTGACCATCTCCGTGCGCGCAGTCGGCGTCCGCCCGCTTACTCGCGTGGACCTCATCAAGAACGGCAGTGTCCTGCACACGTGGACCTGTGAGGGCATCTACCACGAGGCAGAAGTTAGTGATCCTGCCGGTCAGAGCGGCTCCACCGACTACTACTACGCGCGCGCCCTCCAGGAGGACGGCCACCTCGCCTGGGCCAGCCCATGCTGGGTGACGTGGGACTAAGCAGCCTGTCCGAAAAGTCAGACTCCTCAAAGTTAGACAAATGTGCTAGAATAGGGATGCAGTAGGATCGCTGAAGATGGATACAGCGTCGTGTATGGAGTCAGGCTATGAAG
>JALGVE010000081.1 GCA_029820045.1 Candidatus Zipacnadia bacterium
CCACCGGCTAGTCGCCACCCAGCGTTTTCTTTTTTCCCGCTCTGCCCAACTCGGCCGACACTACACCACCGCACTAGTCATCCGCGCCAGCAGACCTTATCGGACAGGCTGTAACGACCTACGCCGGACGACTCCGGCACATCCTGTGATCGCCAGCGGCACGGGGAGTGAGAGGGCATCGCGAACGAGCCGTATCCCTCTCGTCACCGCGCCTTCTCTCCTCTCCCGAGACCGCCGTTGCGAGGGAGAGAGGCCGGGGGCTTGCCCGCCGTAGCTTCAGCGAAGGTGGGTGAGGCGGCCGTTGGCGTGCGTTGCCGGATGAGGGGGGCGCACGATGACCAACGAACAGATCGCCGGGATGCTGGAGGAGATCGCCGAGCTGCTTCAGCTTGAGGACGTCAACGTCTTCCGGGTGCGCAGCTACGAGCGGGCAGCCGAGGCGATCCGCGGCCTGGGCGAGGAACTCGCGGACCTTCGCGAGGCCGGGAGCCTGGAGAGCATACCCGGCATCGGCAAGGCCATCGCCAAGAAGATCGCGGAGGCCCTCGACACCGGGGACATGACCTTTCGCCGCAACCTGGCCGCGCAGTACCCCGAGGGGATGCTGGAGATGCTCAGGCTCCCGGGCCTGGGTCCAAAGCGCGCGGCCCTGTTCTACCACGAGCTGGGCATCGGCTCGGTCGAGGACCTGCGCCGGGCCGCCGAATCGGGGGCGCTTCGCGAACTCAAGGGCATGGGCGAGAAGAGCGAGCAGAAGCTCATCAAGGCCATTGACGCCTATCGCCGGGGACGCGGCGGCGCGTCACCCGGCGATGCGCCGCCGTGAACGGGAGGTAGCCATGTCAGATGGCCCCGAACTCATGTTCAGGCCTGCCACCGAGGATGACCTCCCCCTGATGGCGGAGATCATACGCGAGGCCTTCGTGCCTGTCGCCGAACGCCTCGGCATCAACCAGGAAAGCGTGCCTTACTTCCCGGCCTACGAGACCCCCCAGGGCCTGCGGCAGCACCTGGACGAGTGGGACATACGCATGATTATGCTGCTGGTGGACGGCGAGGTGGTGGGCTGCGGCGGTTGGTCGCCAGATGCCGAGGGCGAGCCGCGAGGTTGGCTGGCTCGGATTGCCGTGCGTCCCGCCTGCCAGGGCCGGGGCTACGGCACTGCCCTCGTCCGCAGGTTGGAGGAGGAGTTGCGCAGGCACGGGTATCGGCGCGTGCGGCTCGCTCATGCTGACCTTCATCACTTCTACGAACGCCTGGGCTACGAGACCGTGGAGACGAAGTACTCGGAGAAGTGGCGCAACCACATGACCTTCCAGGAGAAGGACCTCTAGACGCTGTCTCAAGAACCCGCGCAGGTTGGGCTTCCAGCCCGACAATGTCGTTCCGGGAGGTCTTAAGGCAGCCTCGCGGGCCCGGGACAGACGTGCGGTGACGTCGGTGCGATTCGCGGCCAGCAGCATCGTTTTCCTTACTAGGGGGGCCGACATTCCTGTCGGCCAATTCCGCCTTGGCCTCTGCACGATCAGACAGCATGGCGCGACAGGAATGTCGCGCCTCCTGATAGGGCAGGCATCCGCCGCCGCGCGACATCGCCCCCGCAATTGTGTTACAATGCGCCGCGTTGTCTGCATAGTTCGCGTGATACGCGTGCTTGGCCGGGGACTCAGGCCTCGACGATTACCTTAGAGCGAGAGAACACGCCGATGGAGCTTTACATAAAGGCCGCGCGCATGCTGGCTGTCATCGTGGGCTCTCTGGCGGCCGGCTATCTGACGCGGCGCTCCGGTCATCTGCCCGCCGAACGCTCCGGCCCCATCACTCGCTCCACCCTTGCCTACCTTCAGCCGATTCCGCTCGTCCTGATGATCTGGGGGCTGGAGGCGCCCGTCTGGCAGACCTCGCTTTTGCCCATCTTGGGCGGGGCCCTGGTCGTCCTGATGTGGCCGGTGGGTTGGGCTGGCGCGCGGCTTCTTCAGCTTGACGCCCGCGCCACCGGTTCTTTCATCATCAGCGCCATGTTCTCAAACGTCGGTCTGACCTACGGCGCCTTCGTCTGCTACGTGCTCCTGGGCGAGGTTGGCGCGACGCTGGGCGTCATATACTGCGCGAGCTTCTCGCCACTGCTCTACAGTGTTGGCTTTTTCATTGGCAGGCACTACGGCAAAGAGGCGGGGCAGAGCCTTGGCGCCGTCATCACAGACACTTGGCGCGAGCCGCACACCCGAAACCCGCTGCTCGGTTTCCTCATCGGCGCCGTCCTTTATCTCGCGCATGTGCCACGTCCTGAGTTCGTTGCGCCACTGCTTGACCTGCTCATCCCCGGCTCGACCGCCCTCTTCCTCTTCGCCATCGGCCTCTCTCTAAGCCTGACTTCGGTGGTGCGCCATCACCGCGAGTGCCTGGCGCTGGGCATTGTCAAGTTCGTGGTCAGCCCCGCGATCATGCTGGGGCTGGTGTGGCTGATGGGCCTCGTTGGGGAGACGCATCACACCATTCGCCAGGTGCTGTTTATCGAGAGCGCAACGCCGGTCGCGATCATGGCGCTCATCGTGCCTCAGCTCTTCGACCTGGACAAGGACCAGGCCAACGCTTGCTGGCTGACCACCAACCTCGCCGCGATAGGCCTGGCCTACTTCGTCCTGCGCATTGCGGCGGGGTTGTGAGACAGGGGGCGGAGGTCCGATATGCGACCACCGACATCCGGCTAACGGCAAGGGTCAACGGAGTCGGGCTAGAAAGCCCGACCTACGAACGACATCATTCCCGGTCTTAGGCGTTGGTCGTTCCCCCATTGCCCATTCCCTATTCCCCATTCCCCGCTGCCATGCGGTACTGCAGCGTGACGTGCAGCGGCTCGAAGCCAATGTGTCGTAGAACCTGCATTCCGGGCTGGTTGTCCACATGCACCTTGGCGATGATCTTCGTCACGCCCTGTCCGGCGAAGTAGCGGAGCGCGTAGTCTGCCAGGCCGAGTGCCAGTCCCCGGCCTCGATAGCGCTTCCGCACGTAGATGCTCCGTATCAGCCCGTATTGCTCCCCGGTCGCCAGCGTCCTCCTGGTGCTTAGCCACAGCCATGATGCGATCTCGCCCTGCACGGTTTGCACGATCATCCCCTGGGGTTCCTGCCGGAGGGCGCGGCGCAGCTTCTCCTCATGGTACTCCAGGTCCAGGATGGGGTCCTCGGGGAAGGACGAGCGGGCGAGTTCCCGCTCAAAGATGGCGAGCGCGGGCAACTCGGCCTCAGTCGCCAGCCGGGAAACGCACTCGATGAGGGCTTGCTCACCCTCAGAGGCCTCGTCCTGCGGCACGCTTGCCCCTCCTCTCAGTCAACAGACGTTATCTCGTTGCCGTTTGCCCTCTTATGTCGTTGCCCTTCTCTGCGTTCTCCGCGTCTCTGCGCTAGAATGTGTCGTTGCCGTGGTCGTGGTAGAGCCTGAGCGCGTAGACCCTCGCAGAGGGATCGCCGTTGGTCGCGGTCACCGTCAATCGCACGCGCCTCGCCGTGACCGGCTCGAAGCTATGCTCCCGCCGCCGGTGGTAGTTGCCGCTCACTGTGACCAGCTCTCGCCAGGAGCCGTTGACCTCGGCGCTCACCGCGTAGTCGCGCACGCACTCCGGCGCGCGAAACAGCCCCGGAGTTACGGAGTTCACGCGACTGAGCTGAGTGTCGAAGATCAGCCCCACCGTGTTGAAGGTAGTCGGCTCCGGCAGCTCCACCTCCAGCCACTGCGGCAGCGGCTCATCGGGGTCGGAAACCCAGGCGTTCACGTATTCACCCGGCCGCGCGAGGCCATTGATGGCCTGCTCCGGGGCGTACGGCCGGCTCTCTGGCTCGACATTGATGGCGAGAGCGGCCCACTGTGACCGCCCGCCGGTGGCAAACCAGACCGTCCCGTCAGCGCGGCGCGTCGCCGCTGCGGTGGCGATGGGGTTGTTCGCGGCGTAGCGCCACCGCACATTCTCATCGCCCTCGAGACGGAACCAGTAAAGCCTGCCCGGCTCCACCTCAATTCCGGGCTCCAGCGCATACCTTCCCCGTCCCTCCTCCACCTTCGCGGTTACAGAGGCCATCGGTTCCGCCTGCAACGCGGCCAGGTCCCAGACGTTCTCGGCCGGGTGAACCGACAGCCTCACCTCCGATGGGCCACCCTCAACATCCAGGCGCAGCAACACCCGCTCGATGCGGCTCTCCGAGATGGGCAGCAGCGCCGCCGGCAGCGCCGATAGCTGAATGCCGCCCTCGACCGGCTCCGTGCGTGCGGCGGCCACGCTTGAGGCCATGGCAACAGCCCCTCGTACGTCGCGGCCGAGGTTGTCCTCGGCAACTCCTGGCAGGTAGCAGTCATCGCGCAGCAGGCGCTGCTGGACCGCCGCGCAGTCTGTCAGATCGTGCGGCAGCATGTCATGCTGCACACAGTAGGCTGCGGCGGTCCCGGCCGCCTGGCCGATGACCGCGAGCGTCTCCTGCACCCGCAGCGAGCAGAAGGCGATGCGGCTGGCGCTCATGATGCGACCGGCAAAGAACAGGTTGTTAACCTCGTTCGCATACAGGCAACGCAGCGGTACCGGGTAGGGCGTAACCAAGTAGTCATCCATGCGCACGCCATCAAACGACGGGTGCTTGTCCAGCGCTGTTATGCCACCGCGCGTGTGATCATCCACTGACCACCCGCCGTAGGCGACGGTGTCGGGAAACTGCTCGCCGCCCTGCACCTCCCGCTGGGTGAGCACGTGCGCCCCGACGAAGCGCCGGCTCTCCCGGCGCGCCGGGATGAAGCCCACCCAGTCCAGCGCCCAGGTCCGCGCCTGCTCGCGCTCCCGGCCCCGGTTCTTGATGTGGTCCCACACGCCGTAGACGTGCCGCAGCAGCTCGTCGCGGATTTGCTCATCATCATGGAGCGTGTCGAGCGGCCAGCCGATCTCGATCCACCAGTAGCCGCCCGCAAAGCTCGCGGTCGAGCGATACGGGATGCCCTCCGGGTAGTCGTAGACCTCCGCCCAGGGTGGCGGAGCGAAGGGCGCCTCGTGGCCGGTATCACGCGCACGGAAGATCAGGCTGGAGCCCATCACGAAGTCGTCGGGCTTCTCCGGCGCGAGCGACTCATGGTACTCGCCGCGCGCCTCCGGTCCCACGCGATACGGCACGCCGGCCCCCACGCCCACGCAGCCGTCACCGGAGGCGTCAATGAAGACCCGTGCGGGGAGGTGAAGGGTAGTCGCGCTGCGCAACTGCACGCCGCTGACCTCAGCGACAGTGCGCGCGTCGCGCATCGTGACCTCAGTAACATGCGTGTTCAGGAAGAGGGTCAGCGCCTCCTCGCGGCGGCAGGCGTCGTAGAGCACCAGGTCCCAGATGGCGTTGGCGTGGCCGTAAGCAACCGAGTCGTGATTGCGCGCCCGGTCCTCGGTGATAAGTTCGTGGATGATGCCGGTCTCGCGTCCCCACGGGTTGAAGTGACCGGCCCCGCTCGGCGGGACGCGCAGCTCGCTGCTGGAATTGCCCCCGAGCATGGGCCGGTCATTGACGAGCGCCGTGCGGGCGCCCAACCGCGCTGCGGCCAGCGCCGCGCATACACCGGCAAGCCCCCCGCCGACCACACACACCTCGAACTCCTCAGTTGTAACGTGGCGCGTCACATCGTGGGCCATCACGTATCGCGCTCCTCACTTCGGGTTGACACCTCGCCTGATTCGCTGCGGTGGCGGTGAAAGCCTTCCCTCAATGCCAAGCCTCGCCGGCAGGCGCTAGCTATCCGTTTTGCATTTGCCCGCCTCATGGAGGGGCGTCCGCTCATCCCATGGAGCGTCCGCTCGTCCCATGGGCGTCCGCTCATCCCATGGAGCGGCCACTCGTCCCATGGACGTCCGCTCGTCCCATGGGCGTCCGCTCGTCCCATGGACGTCCGCTCGTCCCATGGGCGTCCGCTCGTCCCATGGGCGTCCGCTCGTCCCATGGGCGTCCGCTCGTCCCATGGAGGGGGCACTCGTCCCATCGCGGGCCTGCTCCTGCCGGATGGCCTGCTCCTGCCGGATGGCCTGCTCCTGCCATGGAGGGGCCGCGTGAGGACTTGCGAAGCAAGGCCGAACTCGGCCCGCCGTTGCTTCGTGCCGCGCTGCATAGGCCGCTATTGAGCGGCCACGCCGGGGGCAACCCAACCTACGAGTTGAACAATCCGGTGCCGTCTTTCGTCATGAATACGGTGGTGGGGGTGAGAGTTGTAAGAGGTGTGGCGGGAGGTAGGTGGCGCTGTCCCCGCCAGCGCTCCTGGCTCCCGCCAGCATTTCCGCATATGTCCCCTTTTCCCCCGTTTGACAAACGAGTGTCCGGCTGCTATGCTACCTCCAGCAAGCCGGAAAACTCTCATGGAGCACGTCTGAATCATGGTCTGCGCGTCTTCGCCAGGCAAAGGGGTCCCTCCTTGTGAGCCGGCCAGGTTGCGGGATACCGGTCAGTTCGGGCCTGCATGTATCACTGGCGAGCGCCACGCACTTCCACGCGCAGGCCTGCACGAGCCGTTCCACCTCCCGGTTGCCGCTCAGCACAATGGCCGCATGATGTACCACATCTAGGCGCCCTGCCCGCGTAAGTAGCCTCACAATTGCGGGCGGGGGGCTGTTTTCGTGTACGGAGACCGACGCAAGGGCGGCGAGACCAAGCTGGGAGGCGTGCGCCATGCGAATCGCTAACGACATCACCGAGACGATCGGCAACACGCCGCTGGTGAAGCTGGGCAAGCTGTCAGCCGGTCTGCCGAGCGCGCTGGTGGCGAAGCTGGAGTCCTTCAATCCGGGCGGGAGCATCAAGGACCGCATCGGCTACGAGATGATTGTAACCGCCGAGCGTGAGGGCAAGATCCAGCCCGGCGTCACCACTCTTGTTGAGCCGACCAGCGGCAACACGGGCATCGGCTTAGCGATGGTGGCCGCCGCGCGCGGCTATCGGATCATCCTGACGATGCCGGAGACGATGAGCGAGGAGCGCAGGTTACTGCTGGCAGCGTACGGCGCGGAGGTGGTCCTGACCCCGGGCGAGCTGGGTATGCCCGGTGCGATGCAGTTCGCTCAGGACATCGTGGAGGGAGATGCGAATGCCTTCCTTCCCCAGCAGTTCGAGAACCCGGCCAACCCCGCCGCCCACGAGCGCACGACCGCCCGGGAGATCTGGGAGGACACCGAGGGGGATGTTGACGCCCTCGTCGCGGGGATCGGCACCGGCGGGACCATCGCCGGCACCGGCCGCGCCCTAAAGGCTCGCAAGCCTGAGCTGCTCGTCTTCGGCGTGGAGCCGGCCGAGTCGCCGGTTCTCTCCGGCGGCGAGCCAGGCAAGCATGGCATCCAGGGCATCGGCGCCGGCTTTGTGCCGGCGGTGCTGGACGTGGACCTGCTGGACGAGGTACTCACGGTAAAGACCGAGGACGCGCAGGCGACCACCCGGCGGCTGGCTACGGAGGAGGGAATCCTCGCCGGCATCTCGTCGGGCGCCGCGACCTGGGCGGCGCTGCAGGTCGCCGGGCGCGAGGAGATGGCCGACAAGCTCATCGTGGTCATCCTCCCCGACACCGGGGAGCGCTATCTTTCAACGGAGCTGTTCCGGCCACAAGCACCCGGAACCCCGTAGGTCGGGCTGTCCAGCCCGACTCCTGCGGCCTTGCGCGAGGCATCAACGGCGCAGGGCTGTCCAGCCCGACCTACGAACGGCCTTGTTCGGCAGATAGTACCGACAGGTCGCGCTCACACGTTCGCAGACGGAGAGGAGGTCCGACGATGACTGGCAGGCTCAGAAGACCGCGCCGCGAGGTGATGCACATGGCTATGCGCGCGCGTTCCGCGCAGGCGGAACGCCGCTCGCGAAGTCGTGCCTGCTCCCCTACCGCAACTGACATCACCCGGGCCCTGAGCCGCCATCGTGCGGCCTCCGCGGCGGCGGCCCGGCTGGAGGGATACAATTGGCCAAGACCTACGACGAGATAAACGAGAAGATCAAAGCCGGCGAGGTAGTGGTGGTGACGGCGGAGGAGATGGTCGGCGTGGTGGCCGAGCAGGGCGCCGCCGCTGCCGCCGAAAAGATAGATGTCGTCACCACCGGGACCTTCAGCCCGATGTGCTCGTCCGGAGCGTTCCTTAACTTCGGGCACTCTACTCCGCGGATGAAGCTCACGAATGCGTGGCTGAATGAGGTGCCCGCATACGCCGGTCTTGCGGCCGTGGACGTGTACATCGGCGCTGCCGAGGTCGCCAAGGGTGACCCGCTCAACCGGGACTTTCCCGGCGAGTTCAACTACGGCGGCGGACACGTTATCCATGACCTGATCGCGGGTAAGGACGTCCGCCTGAGGGCCAAGGCTTACGGCACCGACTGCTATCCGCGCAGGGAACTCGACACCTGGATCAACATCGAGGACCTCAACGAGTGCTACCTGTGCAACCCGCGCAACGCCTATCAGAACTACAACGTGGCGGTCAACGTTCACGCTGACCGCGACATCTACACCTACATGGGCGTGGTCAAACGTGACCTGGGCAGCGCCAACTACAGCTCGGCGGGCCAACTCAGCCCGCTGTTGAACGACCCCTACTACCGCACCATCGGCATCGGCACGCGGATGTTCCTGGGCGGCGCGCAGGGCTACGTCTACTGGCAGGGAACCCAGCATGAACCGACCGGTGAGCGTAATGACAAGGGCGTGCCCACCGGAGGCGCCGGGACCCTGGCGACTGTGGGCGATATGAAGCAGATGGACCCGCGTTACGTGGTCGGTGTGAGTATGCTCGGCTACGGCGCTTCCCTGGCCTTGGGCCTGGGGACGGCCATCCCCATCCTCGACGAGGAGATGGCAGCCTTCTGCGGCGTCAGCGACGCTGACATCGTCGCGCCTATCGTTGACTACAGCCGGGACTACCCGAATAACGAGGGCGCACCGCTGGGCCATGTCTCATACGCGGACCTGAAGAGCGGCGCCATCGAGATAAAGGGCAAGCGGGTCCCGACCACCCCGCTCTCCAGCTACGTGCGTGCGAAGGAGATTGCCGAGAAGCTTAAGGGCTGGATCAAGGCCGGCGAGTTCTTCCTTACCGAGCCTGTCCAGCCTCTGCCCTCTCCAGAGGAGAGTCCGGGCTTCAAGATGCTCAACTACCGCCCGATCGAAGGGGAGCAAGCCCCACCAACCGACCGCCTGCGGTCGGAGGGCGACACACGCCTAAGGGAAGGGAGTGAGTAGAATGAGCGAGCGCCGAATTGTGCTTCGCTTTCCGACGGAACTGATAGATCAGCCCGTGATCTCCACCATGCTGGAGCGTCACGAGTTACGCTTCAACATCCTCAGGGCGCACATCACTCCCGACGAGGAGGGCCTGATGGTCCTGGGTCTGGAGGGGACGGAGCAGGACCTGGACGGCGCCATGCAGTGGATGCGGGACCAGGGCGTTGGGGTTCAGCCGCTGGAGCGCGACGTGGTGCGCGACGAGGAGAAGTGCACCCATTGCGGAGCGTGCATCAACATCTGCCCGACCGGGGCGCTCTCCATGGACGTTGAGACACGCGAGGTCAGCTTCGACCCGGACAAATGCGTGGCCTGCGGGTTGTGTGTGCCAGTCTGTCCGCCGCGGGCTATGTCCGTCAGTTTCTAACGGCGGCGAACAGGTAACGGCGCAGGCGAGAGGCTACAAGCGAGAGGCGGGAAACGGCAAACGGCAGGAAGCGGACAACCGCCTTCCTGCCGTTAGTTGTTGCTGTCGCTGCTTGCGCCGCCAGCGCTAGGCGTTTCCCCTTTGCTCATTCCCCATGTGGGCTATCCGCTTGACCTAGGGTGGTCCAGGCGCTGCGGCGACCGTCCCCTCTTTCGCGTTGTTTGCGAAAAAGGCGGACTGTCCCCCCCCACACTTGCCCGCTGCTACACTTCCCAAACGTCCTCCCCATCGTCCGGCCCGCCTCCGCGGTCCTCCAGACTCTGAAAGATGCGCTCGACGAAGGTCAGCAGTTCGCGCGGGTTGAACGGCTTGGTCAGGTACGAGCTGACGCCCGATGACCAGCCCTTGAAGACGTCCGCATCCTGCGCCTTCGCGGTCAGCATGATCACCGGGATGTTCTGCGTTTCCGGGTCAGCCTGCAGCCTCCTGAGAACCTCGAAGCCGTCCATGCGCGGCATCATGACATCAAGCACTATCATGTCGGGGGTCTCATTCTTGACGGCCTCGAGAGCCTCCACGCCGTCATAGGCCGTGACGACGTCATAGCCGGCGCGCGTCAGGTTCACCTCGACGAGGCGCACGATGTGACGTTCGTCGTCAACGACCAGGATCTTCTTCGCCATCTACTCCCGCTCCCTTCGGCAGCGGACCTATGACATGCACGTCTGGTACGTGTACAAGTACGCTCTCAGCCCACTGACTCCGAAGACCACACCCCGGAGCAGTAGCGAGCCCAGATTGACACCTGACCAATCGGCGCAGATTATAGCAGACGCCCTCCCACCCTGTCAAACCCCCAGGGCAAGCGGGCAGCATCTACAACCGTAATGATGATGCAAGCTTACCGGCCCTGTCATGGTAGCGCAGGCGCCCTCGCCTGCGCACATGCGCCTTCGGCGCGCCGACCTGTCCCCCGTAGTCCCGCCCAAGAGCGGGAGGGGCGCCGACATTCCTGCCTGGCCGCCGTAG
>JALGVE010000082.1 GCA_029820045.1 Candidatus Zipacnadia bacterium
TCAGGTAGTTCCAGAGCTGCTCCGTGTTGATGTCCGGCTGGTCCTTCCAGAGCCACCGGTCGAGCTCCATCCTCAGGAGTTGTGGCGACCACCGCGTAACGACCTGCTGTGCGGCTTCGGCCTTGCTCGAAGCACGTTCAACCAGGCTTTCGCTCCCGGGGATTCGGGTTATCTCCCACTCGATAGGCCCGGCACCCTCCTGCGTGGGTACCAGGAGCCAGCAGTAAGCGTCTTGCAGTCGCACGTTCACCGTCTCATCGCTGCGCCTCGTGCCGTCCGCGGCTTCGCGGCGCTGGTGCGCATCCAAGTTCAGAGCCTCGCGGTCGTTGACTATTGACTGCCAGGCCAAGTGCTGGCGCACGTCGCGGGCCACGTCCCCGATGTCTTCGTCGGGTGCAGCGAACAGCAGCGTGTTCTTGAACTGTCGGGGCAGGTTGCCACGTTCCTCCAGGATCTCACCAGCCGCCTGAAGTGCCCTCGTGTCTTGTCGGCCGCGACGGTGGGTCTGCTCTGGCGACAGAATGACCAGGCGGACCTGCTGCTCATCAGGGACGTCGGCTGACTGCGGGCAGACGTGCACGCCACGGAACACGCCCCGTGCCCTCTCCCGCTCAAGGCGTGACTCCAGTTCCGCTTGAACATCGTCATCGGAGACCCTTTGCGCCCGGTCCTCCATTGTCTTGCGCAGGTTGGGCTGATCGTCGTACCAGTAGCGGCCTGAGTGCTCATAGAGATGCCTCAGCCGAGCCTCCATGCGGCTGCGTGCATCGTTGAAGAGCGCCAACTGGTCATTGGGCTCGGCAACTCCAAGCAGGATGCGCACCGTCTCGATACCTCGCACCTGCTGCTCTTCGACCCGGGGAGCGCTGCCCAGGAAGATTGCTCTCGCGACCTTCCGTGCGGCACAGACAGCACCGAAGCGGGCACTCGCCTGGTCTATCCGCCGGGGCTCAGAGTTCTCCCCATCAACGTCAGCGTCCATGACTGGCGTCCACGTGTCGGGCAAGTAGCGCAGCAGTTCCGTCTTCACCGACTGCGCAGCCATCGGTAGCGTGCCCGGGAGAATGAGGGGGCTCTGGTCATCGCGTGACCATAGCTCGTGAATGACCGCCGCCAGAAGACGAAGCACACCGCGAGTGCGCTGGAAACGCTCGAGGACTCCCCAGTCCCCATAGAGGCGGTCGAATACCTCAGGGTGGATCGGGTAGGCCCTCTTCATCCTGTCGAGATACTCACTCTCCTGGCTCTCCGTCGGGAAGTCCGAGCTGTTGTCGCAATAGAACCTGTGAAAGGCTCTGCACGTCTCTTCGCTCGCGATCTCATCCTCGATCTCTCCGAAGAGTCGTCGGCGCACAATCTCGAATCCCTCGAGCGCATCGGCCGCCTTCCACACTGCCTCTATCCGGCCGAAGGTGTGGTCAACGTGATCCAGGACCCTCTTGCCTCCCTCACCGCCGATCTCCATCTCCGACTGCGGGATGGACGCCACCAGCAGTGCGTTCTTCGTCGCGCGGACAGCCTCGGTCAGGGACTGGATGAAGGTCAGGTTCGAGTCGAAGCTCCCCGCAGCAACCTGGTCCGAGACCTGGTAGAGCTTGCGTATGAACGCGACCAGTTCGTCAATCATGATGAGGCAAGGGCCAAGCTGCTCGAACAGCCGCACCAGGGTCGTTGAGCCAGGGGCCGTCCCCGCCCGGTCATCGGCGGCCACCAGCTCATAGGCCTCCTCGCCCCCGAGTTGTGCGGCCATCTCGCCCCACAGCGTTCGCACGCGGACGCCGCCGTCACCCATGTCCTCGTGTTCCTCGCTCGCGCTCAGCGCCGTGCCGACCATCACTGCCACTCTCGCCTCGGGCAGCTCGTCAAGCCCGGCTTCTTCAAGAGCATCGCCCGCACCGGCGAGCTTCCCGGGTTCTTCCCCACTGGTCAGCAGGTGGTAGAGCGCGAGCATGGCGTGGGTCTTGCCGCCGCCAAATGCCGTTTGCAGTTGAATCACGGGCTCAGCATCCTGGCCCGAAAGCCGCTTGAGACCCTCTACGAGCAGTTGCCGGATGCCGGCCGTGACGTATGTGCGCGAGAAGAACTCCACGGCATCCTGATACTCAGGCTCGGCCGTGCCGCGCAGGACCTGCCCGAGGTCCGCAGCGAACTCCGCCTGCCGATACCGGCCCGAAGAAACGTCCCTGTGGGGTTTCACGACTTCACGCCAAGGCTTCAGGCTCATCGCTTACCTCCGCCTCCTGAGCTTCACGGCGCTAATTCCGAGTGTTGCTCCCGCAGCCAGGTGAGCACTTCGTCACGGAAGGCTTCCGTCGCGTCAATCAACTCCGCAACTTCCTGGGACATGATCTCGCCTGCCCGTTGGTACTCGGCAACGTTGCGCTTCGAACGGCAGGCATCGAAGTAGGCGGTCAACTCCGCGTACGTCGCGCCCAGTACCAGAGGCAATGCCTCGAAGACAGTCGCGTGCTGACCCGTCCCTGCGGTGCGATAACCGGCGCAGGCCAGCACAACGGTCGCCAGCGACCGCGCAGCATCATAGGCCGCGCAGAACCGACGATCCAGAGAGACGGCCTCGACGCGCGCATCAGCCAGGCCCTGGTCGGCCAGACGGAACAGGTTCGCGATCTCCTGCCGCGACGTCCTATGCCTCCGCAGCCGGCCCTCCGCCACCAAGTCGGTCAAGCTCATCTTCGTCTCCGATCAGGAAGATCTTCGGCTCCCGAGCTACGGCCTCCATGAAGTGATTGCCGTCTCGCAGGCGATCCGCCCACTCTCGGGGCTGAACGGTCACCGGATTGATCTCTCGCCCGAGCTTGTCGCGGACCGCAGGCAAGAGCGGCGCCAACTCCCGCAGCCCTACCTCGCCGATGACCATCAGGTCCACGTCGCTCTCGCTGGTAGCGCTGCCTGAGGCCAGCGAGCCGAACACGAAGGCGACCTGGATCTTCTCCTGCAGCGGCGTCAAAGCCTCGCGTAGCACGTCTGCCAGGCCCGTGGTCTTCAGCACAATGCCCTGCAACTCGCCAAAGAGGGGCGACCGGCGGTTGGCCTGATAGTAGACGCGGTTGCCCCGCCGCTTGCTCTTCACCAGCCCGGCCTTGACCAGGTTCCTCAGTTCCCGCTGGACGGCGCTCAGGTTGACACCGGCTGCCCGGGTGATCTCCTGCTGATAGAACTCCTGCTCCGCGTGACCGAACAGCAGGCCCAAGACCGCCTGGCGGGTATTGCCAAACAGCCTGAGCCCGGTGTCGTTGCCTGCCTGCGCCTTTCCCATAATGCCAGCATTATACCACAAAAAGTGGTCAATGCACCACTTGAAGTGGTGCGTGGGTCCTGAATGGGCCACCTTCCCGGGAGCGCGGGCGTCCCGCCCGCAAATAGGTCTATGCTAACGACGTGCGGGCGGGACGCCCGCGCTCCCGGCTACTCAATTAGTCTCGCTTGCTCTCCGACGCCGACGGAGGCCGCCTTCTCCTGGATCGTCGGCCAGGAGACTACCAGGTTGTTGTAGTCACGCGCCAGGTCTGACCAGGCTTTGCGGTCGCAGATGGAGTAGAGCCGATACGCCAGCGACCGGGCGGACTCGCTGATGCCACTGCCCAGGCGCGCCACCAGTCCCCCCGCCGCCTCCTCACCCTCCTGCTCCAGCTCTCGGATCAGGTGGTGGGTGCACTCCCACACCGTCATGCGGTGGTCGGCGGCGGGGTCCCAGTCCTCAGCAAGCTCGTCGCGTCCAAGCAGCCGCACCTTGCCACGCCGTGCCTCCAGCACGCCGGCGCTCACCATGCCCTGGACGGAGGTGTTCTTGGCGCGGGCGAGCACATCCGCCTGCCCGAACTCGGCCGCCTCCATGCCGTACTGCGTGAACCAATCAATGCAGAAGCGGGTGTCGCGGTCGAGGTCGGCCTCCTGGCGGGCCAGGTAGGCGTCGAGCTCCTGGTTGATGATCTGGAGCGCCGCGCGCACCGTAACGGGGCTGCCGTCGGCCTCCAGCACCTTCGAGTAGCGCGAGAAGATAGCCATGCCCGGCCCGATGGCGGCCTGCGCCATGTCCACCGGGGCGATGCTTCCCTGGGTGAGCTGGTCAAGGGCCGCCGGCAGCTCCTGCCGTAGCGCGGCCACGAACTCGCGCCGCGTCGCCATCGGCGCGTCCTCCGGGCGCGGGCGACAGACGAGCACGATGGACGACGCGAGGGCGTTGGTCCCGGTTGCCACCATGCGGTTGCTGAGTTCGCTGCGCATCGGCCAGGTGCCGGTTATCGCGAACTGCGCCTCAAGGAGGCCAGCCAGCATCGTCTCCCACCCTGTCGACGCCACCGCCATGTCCCCATTGTGGTCTTGAGCCGCCTCTGACTGCTTGAAGGCGTAGTACACCGTCATGACCTGATCGGCACGCTGGACGGAGCGCATTCGGCTAGATGCCTGCCGGAGGCCGTCCTCAAAGAAGCCGCGCGCCTCGTCCCTGCTACCCGCGAAACGATGAGGAGTGGCAACCAGCTCCTGCGCCTTGGGAGCCAACACCGTACTGAACAGAGTCGGGTAGGTGTTCCCGACTGCGCGCCGAAGCCAGACGTAGAAGAAATCAGACAGGTCTGCATAGCCTATGTTGTCGTAGTAGGGCGGATCCGTGGCAACCATCGAAGGCGCATCTGTCGGCAGCGCTTGCACGGTGTCGAGTTGAAAGGCCCGACCTGGCGCGCGCGGTGCAAGTCGCTCCAACACCCTCGCAACCCAGGCAACGCAGTTGCCCCAACTCCCGGTTGAGTCGCTAAAGGGGTTGCACTCGGCGTAGTCCCACACCATGGGGAGGGCCTGCCGTCCGAATGTGTTCCGCATCTTTTCTCCCGATGTGTGCCAACTGCATAGAGTCGACCAGTAGTCCGCAGCCTTGTCCACCGCAAACGCCAGGTATGTCGCGACCGCGTCGGCGTAGGCCTGGGCGCCGGTGCCGCCCTCGGAGAGAGGTGTTTCTGGGAGCGCAGGCGTCTCGCCTGCATGTCGTTCGTGCGAGTGCGATGCAGGCTGGAAGCCTGCGCTCCCAGGAACTGCACTTGCAAGGTAGTCCTCCTTCACCTTCTCCCGCACCTCGCCCACGAGGTCGCTGAAGGTCGTCAACGCGACGCGCTGGCGGTCGGTGAAGAGGTCGGCGTAACGCGTGAGCCCATAGAGAGGGCACCATATGGCACGCTTGTCGTAGTTCAGCTTGGCCTGCAGTTCCGGGGCCTCCGGGGGTTGCACTTCGGCGGGCACACTGCACTCCGATGCCGGCACGTACCCGCGTCCCTTCCCCGTGTCAACCACTGCTGCCATCAACGTGGCTCCCATGCGACCGGCCATGCCCTCAGCCTTGATATGGTCGCTGGGCGCTTGACTGCCGCAGACCAAGCACTTGAACTTCGCTCCACGTCCGGTCTTCGGTGGGTCTGGCGGTTCCCCCTCGCCAGTGGCAACATGGAAGTGAACAAGCTTGCTGTCAGCATCCACCTCCGGCTCGACCCAGGCCCTCCGGCCTTTCTTCTTAGAGAGCCAGAAGGACGACACCAGCGGCATCTCCGCGCCGCAGGCGGGATTGGGGCACTTGACCGTGCGCGCCCAGAGCCAGGCGATGACGGTCTCGCCGTTAGGGCCTTTGGGATAGAGATGTCCGATGCGCTTCTCCGCCTCGTCGCGCATCCACTTCCCGTAGTAGCGCACATCCTCCGCCAGGCCCTGCGCGCCCTTCCACTTGCCCGAAACGAGACGGGCCTGGGAGCGCGGGCGTCCCGCCCGCATCTCGTCGTCGCCGGAACTACTTGCGGGCGGGACGCCCGCGCTCCCAAAGTAGCTCGCGCTCCCGAAGGGCCAGTCCGCCTCGGTCTCACACAGCCCCGCTTTCACGGGATTGGCATGGATGTAGGCGACCTCGGCATCGAAGTGCCGCTGATCCCGGATGAACCTGTCGAAGTAATCGGGCTGCCACAAACCCCCTTCGCGGCCGAGCGCGCGGTTGATCTCCTTGGCCGTGAATGACTTCCAGGAATGGATGATGTCCGACAACCTGCGCCCGCCGGCCGGAGTGAACAGCACGTGCACGTGATTGGGCATGATGACCCAGGCGTGAAGCCGATAGCGCTGGCCGTCGAAGTGCAGCAGAGCATCCTGCACCACCGAGGCGACTCGCGGGTCACCCAGCAGGGCCTCCCCATGACCATTGTCGAGGTGTTCCTGGATGCGCTTGCGCAGGTTCTCCTTAGCCTCGCCCGACGGCAGGTGCGCTAACTCACTGCGCCACTGCTCCAACCGCTCAACGGGCAGCGAATCCGCGAGACGGAAGGTGACGGCCTGAGGAATCTCGCCACCATCGAAATGGGGAAGATACCCTCGTGAGTGCCATCCGACATTGGAGCCCGAGCGTCCCATGTCGTCATCGGAGCGCGGGCGCCCCGGCATGTCGTTATCGGAGCGCGAGCGTCCCGGCATGTCGTTATCGGAGCGCGAGCGTCCCGGCATGTCGTTATCGGAGCGCGAGCGTCCCGCTCGCATGTCGTCGTCGTTCGTTGCGGGCGGGACGCCCGCGCTCCCAGGGTTGACCGGCGGCATGTTCGCGAACTTCGGCGGTATCTCGATGAGCGCCTTGGTGATCAGCACCGCTACGGGGTTAAGGTCGCTGGCATAGGCCTTGAGGCCCAGGCGCTGGGCCTCCAGGGGGATGGACCCGCCGCCGCAGAAAGGGTCGAGCACGGGAGGAGGATTACCATCGGTGCAGGCGAGGATGAGTTCGCGCGCCGTCCCGATGATGCGCTCATCAGCGGAGTTCTCCCACTTGACCAGCTCCTCGATGAACCGGAACAGCTTATCGCGGCGAGTGCCGCGCCCGGGCAGGTTGTCGAGCGCCTCCAGGTATTCAGGCGGCGCCTCCGGCTCATCCGGGTCATCCACGAGCGACGTGAACAGCACCGCACGGCAGGCAGCCAGGGGCCGCCGCGCCCACCACAGATGCAGCGTAGACGGGTGCCCATGCCGGATGGACTTCTCCCGCGCGGCCTCACGATTGATCGCATCCAGCGGCAGCGCGACCTCAATCAGCTTCTTGCGATAGCTCACGTCGGCTCCTCCGCTTTCGTCAGCAGGTCTGCGACCCGGTAGTTCACGCTGGTCACGCCGAAGTCCGGCTCGATCTCAAACGGCTGGCGTACATATTGGGGCGTCCGAGGTTCCTCACCGTCCACCTGCACGATCGCGAGGATGAAGTGGTCGGGCTTGTTGAAGGCTGTCAGGATCTCATTCTTGGTCACGCAGATCGTGTCAGCCTCGGCGGCCCGGCCCTTGACCTCGATGAACAGCAACTCCTCGGTCTCAGGGTCGCGGGACTCAACGTCCCAGGGATTGCCCGGCTCACCGACGTCACGAGGCTCTCGCCCCAGCGCGCGCTCGGTCTCCATCACCTTCGCCACGGCAATGCGCTCAATGCGCTTTCGAGCGGCAGCATCCGCGACGGGCGCCCCGCCCTCGGCTGGCGTCGGCTGCAACATTGCCTCAGGGACGACGAGCGCCGCCCCGATGACCACGGGTGGCCGGGCCGAGAGTGCCCTCTCCTGCGCAAGCTGCTCTTCACGCGCTTGCAGTCTGGCGTGCAAATCCTCGGCCCGTTGCCTTGCTTGTCCGGAGTTCAGGCGGGGTTTCCTCCCGGCCAGCTCCTGGGCTTTGAGCTCCTCCGCCCGCCGGTCCCAATAGGCGACTTCCCGGGTCAGGCGGCTTCTGACTGCGGCGAGCGTCTTGTCTACCTGCTCATGTATCCGGCTCCTGGTCTCCTCCATGTGCTGCGGCACCAGTTGGTCAATGGCGAAGCTCCTCGCCCAGTCCTCAAGGTCTCTCGTCAGCCAGGCCTCGTCGAGCAATGGAGCGACTTGCTCCCGCTCCTCCGGCGCAAGGGGCCGGTAGTCCAGGTATGGCGCCCAACCCGCATCTGAGGCATTGCCGTCGGCGTCTATCTCGACGAAGGCCATCCGCCGCGAGACCACGTGTCTGTTGCCGTCACGGGTCTCCCGTGCGTCTGTGATCTCGTGCTCCAGATAGACAAGTGCCCGAGGTTGGTCCGACCTTTCCGAGGTGTCAACCAGCACCGCGCCCTGTCTGAGCAGGTTGCGGTCGCGACGGAGCGTCAGGCTGATGACCGAGTCCAGCAGGGGATGCCCGGGGCAAATGAGCTCGGCTGTCGGCTTGCCCTGAACATTGACGAGTTCCTTCTCGAAGCACACTCGTTCGTACCGTTGAAGGATGAGCGCCGAGCGTCCGCTCGCCTGTTGCCGGTTGCGAACGGGCGCCGGGACGCGCGTGATCTCGTACCGGTCTGTCTCGCGCTCACTGATGCGGCCACCCAGCTCGCCGAAGGCAGCCATGAAGAATGCCTTGATGAAGTGCGGCTGAAGCTTCTTGGCCTCCGCCCTTTCCATGTTCTCCCGGATCTGTTCGATGTCGGCACTGCTCAGCGTATCGGCCGCCAGGGCGTGTTCCCGCAAGAGACGCTTGACGTTCTCGGGGTCGAAGGGTGTCTCAACCTGCTCGAACAGCCTCGCCTGGACCTCAGGGTCCTCGCCGTAGCGAACGGCCTCGATGAGCAGATCGCGCAGAGGCCTCTCAGTGAACATCTGCCCCAGCACATCAAAGACACGGCCCTCCAGAGCCTCGCTTTCGGTCTCAAGTTTCTTTAGCAGGCGTTCGTAGACGGCGCCCTCGCGCGTGTCCGTGGCCACCAGGTTCCACAGGTGGCAGACCTCGGTCTGTCCGATTCGGTGGATTCGGCCGAAGCGCTGCTCTATGCGGTTGGGGTTCCAGGGCAGATCGTAGTTGACCATCAGGTGAGCGCGCTGGAGGTTGACCCCCTCGCCCGCGGCATCGGTGGCGATAAGAATGTGCTTGTCCTTGTCCTGTGTGAACGCCTCCTGAGCCGCGCGCCGGGCATCGCGGTTCATGCCCCCGTGTATGACTACGATCGGGTCCCTGCGTCCCAGCAGAGAAGTCACACGCGCCTCCAAGTATCTGAGCGTGTCTCGGTGTTCGCTGAAGATGATGAGCTTGCGACGGTTGCCTTCGGCGTCGAACATCTCCGGCATGTCCTGAAGGATGCTGGATAGCTCTGCCCACTTGGCGTCCGTCTTTGCGTTGCGAACCTGCCTGGCCTGCTCCTCCAGAGTTCGGAGGCTTGCAATCTCTTGCTCCAACTCCCCGATGGTCCTGGCCGCAGTGGCGCGGTCGAGCACTTGCTCTTCCTCGCTGATGACTTCCTCCTCCGGCCTGTCGTAGAAATCATCGTAGTCTTCATCGTCGGACACGGTTCGGAGTCCTGTATCGTCTATGTCGAGCGCAGGATCTGCGGCAGCGCGCTGGCTCAAGTTCGCGAGCTCAGCCTCCAGACGCTCCCGGCGGCGCTGAAGGGACCGATAGATCGCCTCTGGCGAAGAGGCAAGGCGTCGCTGCAGAATGGTCAGAGCGAAGCCTACGTTGTTGCCACGCCGCCCCTGGCCCTCGTCCCGCAGTCTATCGGCTCGGTTCATCTCCTCCCTGACGTATTCCGTGACCCGGTGGTAGAGTTCAGCTTCCGGTGGTGATAGCTCATAGCCGATAGCGTACGCGTAGCGCTCTGGGAATAGAGGTGTCCCGTCAAAGCGAACTAGACCCTCCTTGATCGTTCGCCGCCACAGATCGGAGGCGTCTGGCATGCCAGCCGCTTGCTTCGAGCGGTTCTCGAACCTGTCGGGGTCAAGCAGGGCCAGGAACAGCTCGAAGTCCTCGTTCTTTCCGTTGTGCGGCGTGGCGGTCATCAGCAGGAAATGCCGAGCATGGTCACGCAGGAGCTCGCCAAGCTGGTAGCGCTTCGTTGGCTCGATCTTCGTCCCATAGTAATGAGCGGACATCTTGTGGGCCTCGTCGCACACGACCAGGTCCCAATCAGTGTCATCAAGTCTGGCGAGAATATCATCGTTGCGCGCCATCTGATCGAGGCGTCCGATAACGAGATCCTGTTCCGCGAACGGATTGCCGGTCAGGGAGGTCTCCGTTCTCTCCCGAGTGATGATCTCGAACGGCAGACCGAACTTCTGCTGCATTTCGTCCTGCCACTGCTCGACTAGGCTGCCCGGAGCGCAGACCAAACAGCGCTCGACGTCGCCGCGCGCGCGCAGCTCCTTGATCAGCAAGCCGGCCATGATCGTCTTGCCAGCACCCGGGTCGTCGGCCAAGAGGAACTTCAGCGGCTGGCGAGGCAGCATGTCCCCGTATACGCCCATTATCTGGTGGGGCAACGGCTCAACTACGGATGTGTGGACCGCAAGAAGGGGATCAAACAGGTGGGCGAGACGGATGCGGTAGGCCTCAGACACCAGGCGGAAGGCGTCCGGGTCGCCATCGAACTGACGAGGCTCCTCCTCCGCCGTTATCGTCAGGCGCTCCTCGTCTGCTCGATAGAGCAGCTCATTTCCGACGTTGCCCCGCTCGTCCTTGTAGGTCACCTCGACTGCACTGTCACCGTGCCACTGAACGTCAACCAAAGTGACGCTCTCGTTCGGGATGATACCAGCGACTTTCGCGTTCCGCTCTAGACCGTCCAGCTTGGCCATTGAGTCGCCTCCGCGCACCCATACATTCGCTGCATGTCGGAATCCTTCCTCCGTTGTCAAGACCGTGACAATTATGCTTTGCCTCATCAGAAGCCAAAACGGACCAGGAGCGCCACAGGATCTGTGTGAATCTGAGGCATGTCAGTGGTACCAACGCCTGTCATTCCTGAGAACCTGTGTCGACAGGGACTTGCGACGGTCAAGCACGGCAACCGCGCGGCATATGGCCAGCTTGGGGTCTAAGCCGGACGTGGGCACAAGACCCAAGAGCGTGTCTTACATGGGTCGCCGGCAAGCACATCGCCTCGTCCTCGAGCTCCACGCCGCCGTCCGCCTGCTCAGTGTTGTCACTGTTCGCGGTGTCTCGCGTGGGGAGGGGGAAACCTTAAAGGAAGGAGGTGGGGGTTGCCGTAAGCCGTATGCTGTCCGCCCTCTGTCCTCCCCCTCCACCACCCGCCCCACCTCACGAGTGACCTACGTTAGGCCTCCCCAGGTGCCAGTACCTAAGGTCGCCCTCCTCTGTCCCTCACACCCGCGCGCGAGGAGGCAGGCGCGTCGGCTTTCCTTGCGCTTGGTACCCGCGATCTGGGACAGACCCAATGCGGGATCC
>JALGVE010000170.1 GCA_029820045.1 Candidatus Zipacnadia bacterium
TGGCCACCGGCTAGTCGCCACCCAGCGTTTTCTTTTTTCCCGCTCTGCCCAACTCGGCCGACACTACACCACCGCACTAGTCATCCGCGCCAGCAGACCTTATCGGACAGGCTGGTTAGTCCGAGGTCCGTGGCCCGAAGTCGGAGGTTCACAATGCTTTACGATTTCCACACTCACACAACCCTCAGCGACGGCGTGCTCTCGCCCATGGAACTCATCCGCGATTGCATTGTCAACGGTTATTCTGCCCTGGGCATCACCGATCACACCGGCGCCGGCACCATAGGCCGCACTATACGCGAGGTCCGGCGCGACTGTGAGCTGGCGGCCAAGTACTGGGGCTTCGAGGCCTATCCGGGGGTGGAACTTACGCACGTGCCGGCGACCTCAATCAGCGAGTTGGCCGCTCAGGCGCTCGCGGCCGGCGCTGCACTGGTGGTGGTGCACGGCCAGACGCCGGTGGAGCCGGTCGAACCCGGGACCAACCTGGCCGCGGTCTCCTGCCCGGACGTGGACATACTTGCGCATCCTGGGGAGCTGACCGAGGAGGAGGCGCGCCTGGCTGCTCAGCATGGTGTCTTCCTGGAGATCACCGCCAAGAATGGCCACTGCCTGTCAAACGGCCGGGTGGCGCGTCTGGCTCTCGCGGCCGGGGCGAAGCTCATCCTCAGCAGTGACACTCACGAGCCCTCGCAGATCCTGACGGAGGAGTTCGCTCGGCGCGTGGCGGTCGGAGCGGGCCTCGAGGGCAAGGATGTGACCGACGTCCTTGTGACCAATGCCGAGGAGCTGCTGGCGAAGATACGACGTCCTTGTGACCAATGCCGAGGAGCTGCTGGCGAAGATACGGAAGCGCGTGGGCTAACGGCGGGCAAAGAGCATCCCCCTTCGCCCCCTTCGGGAGCTATGGGCGACAAGCTGGCTAACGGCAGACAAACGACTCACGTCGTTCTCCCCTCTCCCGAGCTGTCGTTGCGAGGGAGAGGGGCCGGGGGTGAGGCGGCCGTTGCCGTAGTCGGCGGTCGGTTGTCGGAGGAGTCATGTAATGAAGCGCGCGGCATCTTTGACACTCGCGGTCCTGCTCGCGAACCTCGCCCTCACCCTCACCGGTTGCGCCCGGGGCGGTGAGGGGCCGTCTATCGTCCCCGAGGTCATCCTGGACATCATGGTGCGCTTCGCCGCGCCGGTCAACGACGCGTTCTACTACTTCATTGCCCTGGACGCCGATGGCGACTTCGGCGCCGACGGCCCCCTGCCGGTCGCGGCTGGACCACGCTGGGGCAACGGTTGGGGCACCGGCTCCATGACCCACTTCGTCGAGTATCACCAGGGCCGCTACGAGCTTTTCCGCGCCGACCTGACGCCTGTCTTGCTGGAGGCCGGTGGCGGCGTCGTTGCTGCACGGGGCCTGCCGCAGACGACTGACGCGGGCATCCACGAAATCACCATTGACTCCCTGGACTTCGGGGAGGCCACGCTCACCGGCGCCGGCGCTGTAGCGTCCGCGGCCAACAACTCCTTTCAGGCTGCCGGGACCATCCAGCTTGAGACCAACTCGGCGGGCGAGACCATCGCCGACTCCGTGAGCTTTGCCCCGGCGGCGCACGGCGGCCGCGCTCTCACCGCCAACGAGCAGGCCGCCCTGGATGCGCTCAACGCCGGAGGCGTGGCCCTGGCGACCGACTCGCTTGCGGCGCTTGGGCTCACTCTCACTCTCGCAACCGGCCCTGATCTCAGCGGCGCCCAGCAGATCGAGATAGCTCCGACCGTCGCCCAGGTTACAGATCGCTTCAGTCCTGCCGGCGGAGGCGCCGCCCAGACCTCTCAGACCACCCTCCCGGCGAATAACGACGCGGCGCTTGCCGACGGCCCGATTCCCGGCATCACTATTCGCACGAACGATCTGGTCGTAGGCGAAACCGCTCGTATCGAGCTGGCGCCGGCGGTGACCTCGACCTCGCTCGGTGTGCCGTATGATTCCATGCTCCCCGAGGGCGGTACGGCGCTCTACGTCACGCTGGACTTATCCCGCCTCGGCACTGACCTCAGCGATCTGAGCATCAACTTCATCGCTACCACCCAGCTCATCTTCGACCCCACTGTCGTCAACGCCGATGATAACGTCTACGATGGTCTCGGGCGTTTCGGCAACGACTACTTCACCATTCCCACCAGCGAGTACCAGACCATCACCAACGCTGACGCCTTCATCACCGAGCAGGCCGACGATGTCACTCTGACGGGCCCGGCCACTGAGGATGAGAAGCGCTCCGTGGACATCGTGGACTGGCGCGTCACGCTCCGCCGCTTGCGCTGAACCGGGGGATGAGGCGTTCCCCCTTATTCGTGGTCCTTATTACCCAGTCCTGCATCTCAGAACCTCGGTTGACAGGCGGCTACACGGGTGCTATAGTTCCTCTGTCACTGTTCATTAAGGTTCCGGAGGTGCTAGCCATGCGACGCGGATTCACGCTGATTGAGCTGCTGGTGGTGATAGCCATCATCGCCATCCTGGCGGCGATCCTGTTCCCGGTCTTCGCCCGGGCGCGGGAGAAGGCGCGACAGACGAGTTGTCTGAGTAACCTCAAAGAACTGGACCTGGCCATGCTCATGTATGTGCAGGACTACGACGAGACGTTCACCGGCCGCATCGTCTGGAACCAGAGGATCCAGCCGTACGTGAAGAACGAACAGATCTTCCAGTGCCCCAGCTACCCGGGGGGGCTGACCCACGTCACCAATGGCTACTGCATGACCCACTACGACATTGGCGGCTTGGCCGGAATCCCCGGTATCCGCGGCGGCTACGGCGTAGCTTGCCACACCACAGGGTCAACAACCGGTCGGAAGCTAGCGCAGATCAAGCGCCCGGCCGAGATCGTCTTGTTCGACGAAACCACGGGCGGGTGCACCCATCATTCGAACCCGAACTGCGCTTGCAGTGACGTCACCACCTACGGTGTCGGCTTCCAGGTGGACGCCAGGCACAACGATGGCGCGAACTTCGCCTTCGTTGACGGTCATGCCAAGTGGATGAAGAAAGACACGGTGCTCGGCGTTGCAAAGTGGTGGGATGCCACGAAGTAGTGGTTCGCCCCTGCTGTCAGTCGGTAGTCGGATGTCGGCGGTCGGTCGCCGGAGGCCCGACCCAGCCCGCAGGCAGGAGCATCGTTTGTAGCCCTGCCGCTCGTCGCCCTCGGCGGGGGTGCCGCGCCGATCGCGCCTCGGCGGGACCGCGGGCGCCGCTGTCGTATGTAGGGCGCGCACCTGTGGCGCGCCCCAGGCGGGC
>JALGVE010000083.1 GCA_029820045.1 Candidatus Zipacnadia bacterium
CCAGGGAGGCAGCCATGAAAGCCAGCAAGGAGCAGTGTGAAGGCAGCAAGGTCCCGGATTCGTTTGCGCAGGCGGAGGACTGGGCGTTTATGGAGGCGCAGCAGCGTTTTGGGCAGGCACTGGAGGAGTTCAGCGAGAGCAAGTTCCAGCAGGTGAAGCAGGAGATTGTCTGTCCGGCTTGCGGCAGCGAGCGATGGGTAAGGGATGGTCATGACACGCGCAAGCTCTTCACGCGGCTTGGGGAGATGGAGGTGCCACGGCAGCGGGTACGGTGCAAGGATTGTGGTCGTCGCTTTTTTCCCCTTGGATGAGTGTTGGGGTTTGGATGGGCAGGTGAAGATGACGCGGGCGTTCCGGGACGCGGCACTGTATCTGTGTGTGACGACGCCGTATGAGGCGGTGCGGGCGTCTTTGGAGAAGCTGCTGGGCTCGGCGACGTGCAGCGAGAGCTTGCGGCGGGCGGTATTGGAGGAGGGCGGGGTGGTGCTGCAAGTGCAAGCGCGGGAGCGGGAGCAGGTGTTGAGCGGGGAGGTGGCGCCGCCGAAGGTGAGGAGGCCCAAGAGGCTGCATGTGAGCGTGGACGGCGGCTACGTGCGCAAGCGGGAGCGGGGGCGTTGGCATGAGGCGAAGTGTGGCTCCATCTTTTCTGAGCGGGTGGCCCAGTTGAGCAAGGGGCGGCGCTGGAGGGCTGATCGGCACTATCTGGGCACTTTTGAGCGGGCGGAGCAGTTTGGCGAGCAGCTCTACACGGCGGCGTTTGCGCGGGGCGTGGAAGAGGCTGAGCAGGTGGTGGTACTGGGTGATGGCGCTGGCTGGATTCGGAGCCTGAAAGAGTACCACTTCCCCGAGGCGGAGCTTCGGCTGGATTTCTGGCACGTATGCCGAGCTGTGCACCGAGGCTTGCGAGCAGTGTATGAGCGGGACGATCCACGCTTGCAGCGGCGATATGAGGCGTGTATGGACTTGATTGCTGCAGGCCAGGCGCGGCAGGCGGTGGGAAGACTGCGGCAGATTTGCGCCCGGGCGGCGCAGGGCCGGGAGACCCTCACCGAGACGATCGAATACTTGCAGCACAACTTGGACATCATGCCGGCGTATGCGCGGCTGCAGGCCGAAGGGGAAGTGATCAGCTCGGCTGCGGCGGAGCAGACCGTGGAGCAACTGGTCAACGCACGCTTCAAAGGCCACCATCGGCAGTGGCGAACCGACTGTGGGGAGGCGCTCATGGCCTTGCGCTGCCTGAGGCTAAACCACACCTGGGAGGACTACTGGATCCAGCGCAAAGCCGCCTGATATCATCACGATTTTAGATGCTGCCAGATGCTGCCGCGCAGAACTGCATTCTTGACACACAGCAAACGGTCCGGTAGAATATCAGGTACAACGTAGGCTGCCGAAGTGGTGGAATTGGTAGACACGCTGTCCTCAGGAGGCAGTGGGGCTTGCCCCGTGCCGGTTCGAATCCGGCCTTCGGCACCACCAGAGCATCGCCGGCGGCGCTCCTGACGCCGCTGGTCTCGTTCCGAGACCTGATTCCCCACTTGCCACCGACGCCGAGGCTCCCCTGCCTTGCGCCGACTCTCACTGTCTTTGCAGCTTGATGATCGCCTCCGCCAGCAGCCGCCGCTTCTCATCGTACCTGGCCTTGCTCCACGAGATGCCCAGCTTGTATTCGCCCGAGGGCGCCGACCGTAGAGACTCGTCCGTCGTCGCCCGCGTCCAGTCCCCCTGCAGGCTCATGTTCGTGCGCAGCCCGGACATGTCCAGGTCATCGAAAAGATGCGTCAGGACAGCCTCGGCCGCTTGGGCCGCGTTTTCTTTGCCCTGCCTGCGCGCCTCGGCCGCCATCGTTTTAAGGGTGTACCAGTACCTGTAATCGTCCACGCCCTCGCGGATGCCCTCGTATCCGGTTGAGGGCCCACCCGCTTCGGTCTCTGTCTGCGGGAACTCGAAGGTGATAGCGCGGGCCACGCCCTCGGGGTCCGTCTCCCCGTAGTTGTTGCGGCGCGAGGTGTAAGCCCAGTTGAGTATGCCATCATTGCCGGTCGCGGCGATGTAGAAGCCGTTGGAGAACCTCATACACTCAGGATGGTAGCCCGTCGTGTCGAAGTTGTAGTACAGGATCTTCTTCCCGTCCGCGTGGTACCCGGCTACGATATCGCGCCACTCATCCGGGCTGTACACCCGCTCGCCATAGAAGAGCGGCCCGTAGACATTCACGAGCATGTCTGTAAGAGCGTACGCCTGCGGCCCGGTCTCGTGGTTCGTGTTCGGGCCATCCATCTCCGTGAGCACACCGGCCTTCCTGAGGGCCCGCAGCTCGGCCAACGCTACCGCGAAACGCTCCGGCTTGCTGAACACCTCGTCCTGCGGCTGGTAGTAGATGGTAGGCCAACCACGCTCGGCGCCCTGCTCATTGAACTTGCGAATGATCTCGGCGTAGGCGCTCTCAAACTCGGCGCTGCCCGGCTCGCCGAACTTGCTGGCGTAGTTGCGGACCTCCCCGCCCATCAGCCACACGATCGGCGCTGGGAAGCCCGCGCGCACGTAAGCGTCGAAGTCCGCGGCCAGGTCCGACTCGGAGAGGTCCACCGTTATCTGTCCCAGGTCGCCCTCCAACTTCGCGCCGGAGCTGCCGCAGTATCCGACCGAGGTCAGCCCATGCGCCCGCATGTCGGCGTACTTCCAACCCGTCGGGTCCTCGACATCTCGCACCACGCTGTGCCAGTCATAGAAGCCGAACCAGACACCCTCGGGCTCCCGCAGTCGAATCGGCCAGACGGTCAGGCGCACCGGCACGCTTTGCTCGCCGCTGCCCGCGTCCACGGTCGCTTGGCCGGAGTACTCGCCCGGCGCTGCGTCTTCCGGCACGTGCACGGTGACCCAGAACTGATATGACCTGTCTGCCTCTGCGGACTGCAAGTTCTTCGGCTCAAGGTACGCCGGCACTAACCACTTGTCCTTGCGGCTGTAGTGCGAGGGCTTCATCATGTGCCGCACGACCGCCACCTGCACGTCACCGCCGCCGATCTTGGCGCCGCCGGGCCCCGCGAGATCGCTGACGGTGCAGGTCAGCTTCTCAAGATCACGCGCCGCGTGCACGGCGACCATCGCCGGCTCATACTCGCCCAGCGAGGCCGCGATCTCGATGCGATCCAGCCGCTCCTCCGCCGTGGGCCGATATGCCCGCGGCATCAGGTTCAGATAGCTGCGTCGAATCAGCGTAAAGCCGCGCCGCTTCTCCGCATCGTTGAACGGGAAGGGCGGGTTCTCCGGCGCGTACCCCAGGGCTGGGATCTCGTCCACCTCAGTCACCTCGATTCCCGCGAACCACCCGCTGCCGGCCTGCGCTGAGTGCCAGTTCGCCCAGACCGCGAGGTTGATGGTCGCGGCTTCCGCGTTCGTTCGGTAGTAGCCGGCCCGCTGCACCCAGTGGCCGTCCCCACGCACATCAATGAGGTAGTAGTCCGCGTCCAGCCACTTGCTCTCCGCCGAGTATGAGGAGGCGCTTAGCGTCACCACCAGGCCCTCGGTCGCCTTCGTCCAGGCTACGAAGCGGTACACCGTGTCCGGCTCAACCGGCACACGCTGGGTCAGTAGCCCCTGGTCCCCATCGGCGGGACAGTCTATCCGCACGCACGGCCCACCTTCAGGCCCACCCTCGGCCTCCAGCGCGCAGGTCGGCTCGCCCTTGCGCTTACTGAAGCCCCATCCATCCGGTGTGCCATCCCCGTTCTCGTCGGTGGCGAAGTCGGCGTTCTTCACATCTACCTTCTCACCGGGCGCGGCCCACGCCATCCAAGCAAGCGCCAACCCTAACACCGCGGCGCCCAACAACAGCCCTCGCCCTAAGCTGAGTCTCATTCCCTGCGCCATCTCTGCTCGTCTCTCCCTTCGCGAACCCGTCGCGCCTGTCGGACCACCCGGCCTTACTGCCGCTCCAGCGCCTCCATCAGGCTCCGATCCCCGTAGGTCTGCTGAATGCTCCATTCGTCGTCGCGCTCGTGGCGCTCGGGATGAGCCAGGACGAAGAAGCGCCGGGTCTCGCGGTCAACGAACACCTGCGCGAACTGCCCCTCGTGCATGAACGACGCGCCGATCTGATGATACACCACGCCGCAGCAGGTCTTCCAGAGGCTCTTGTGCTTGTGCCCCTCGAACACGCCCACGATCTTGTCGGCGTGCTTCTGGATGGTGCGCTCGAAGAAGTTGCCCGGCGGCCAGAACTTGCGGTTGTCGGTCTCGATCCAGTGCGGGCAGTCAGCCTGCTGAAAGCCTATCGCCTGGTGGATGAACACGATCGTCGGCAGCGTGGTGCTTTCGATATCGCTCAGGAACCACTCCTGCTCCGCCTTGAGCACCTCCGCGAAGGTCTCGCTGCGCAGGGATATCCACCCGTCGAGCACGATACAATGAAAGCCCTTGATATCGAAGCTGTACCAGCGGCCTTTTTGAAGAATCTCCCACGCACCCAGCAGCTCCTCCCAGGTCAGCAGCTTGTAGACCTCGACCGGGATGCACTCGTGGTTGCCGATCACATAGTAGTGCGGCGCCTTGAGCTGGCTCATGTAGTCGTGGTAGACCTTTGCGTCCTCCAGGACCTTGTGATCCTCGCCCCCGGCGACGTTATCGCCGATGCTGATCACGAAGTCCGGCTGTATCTCCAGGGCGTTGATGCGCTCGACGACCTGCGGTATGTACCGCGGGTTGCCGGTGTAGGTATGCGGATCGCCGATGACCACGAAGTTCAGGATGTTCGTCGGGTCCTGCGCCCATCCCAGGCTCGCGGCAGCGCTCAGTGTTGCCAGCATGATTGCACCGGCTAGCTGTAAGGTGTTCGTCTGCCTTTGCCCCCTCGGTCAGCGGACACCAGACATCCATGGATGGTAGCGCAGGCGCCCTCGCCTGTGCACGCCCGTCATTCCCGACAGGCGAGGGCGCCTGTCCTACCATGCAAAGGCTCTACTTCCGCGCTGGGCGCCAGTCAGCCGTGCCCTCAGTCACCCGCACCTTGTCGCCCGGCGCAGCCCAGGCGACGCCGCGCTTGCCAAGTACGGCCAAGGCTACCAGACTCACGCTCGCCCGCACCTTCATGTGCCGCTCTCTCCGTCATCTGTCGTGTCCACATCGAGGGCAGGCGTACCCCGGGGCGAGGGACCCTATCGTTCCGGTATGTAGCAAACGGTGATATGCTGGGGGTGGAGGAAGTTGAAGTCGTCATCACAGGTATAAAGCGTTGCGGCCGTGGCCTGGGCCGTTGCAGCGATCCACAGGTCGTTCTGGTCGTGCTGAGCGATTGCCTTCCCGCTCTTGCGTGCAAAGCAGTACAGGTCAACGTATGCCTCGACTATCTCAGGGAGGCCGGCGTCCACGCGGACGAGTTCTGCTAGCAGATCCGCAAGTCGTTTCAGCTTCTCGGTTCCCCAGCCGGAGTACTTGGCCAGAGCCAGCACCTCCCCCTCAACGATGCTCGACAGCAGCGGCCTTTCGCTTCGCGCGGTCAGTGAGTGCGTGTTCTCAATCTCCTGGGCCGTCGCATCGTTCCGTGCGAAATGAATCAGCACGTTGCTGTCCAAGAGCACCAACCCGTCCAGTGCGCCGCTCATGACAGTTGCCTCAATAGCTCCCCGATCTCCTCATCTGACTCGTCGCCAGGCCACTGCCCAACCAACGCAGCCAAGCCACTCCTCGGTCCCTGCGTCCTTCGCAGACTGCCCCGAGCCAGGCCCTGGCTGACTGGCCGCGGCATGCGAGACCAGATGGTGGCTTGGGGGCCAGCAACCTCGAGGCCATCGGCTTCGAGTATCAACAGGCGACCTGATGGCCTGAAAGCAGCTTGGCCTGAAGCTACCACTCTCTTACCGAAGAGCTCCACGAACGGGCTGAGGTCATCCGAGTCAAGGACCCCCCTTACTTCGCTGCCGTCGTCGAGACGTAGAGCGAAGCTGTGGGTACTCGCACGTATCATGTCGAGCTCACCGGCTACGCGCACACGCGCCGGTGAAGGCGTCATAGAGTGCAGCTCCTTTGCCGTCTCAACTGAGGCCTGATTGAGGACAGCCGGCCGCTCACGCGTGTAACGTTGGCTGGTTATGACCACTTCCTGGTAGCTGCCGTTGATCACTCTGCCCAAACCACTGAACTGCCGAAGCATACGGTTGTCATAGCGCTGACTATCGACGTTGCCAGCACTTAGGTCTGTGAGCGCGTCTCCGAGCAGGTCGAACCCGGTATCATCAGGAGACGGTCGCATCTCCCATAGCTCCGTCTGATCGTATAACTCGGCGGCAACGTCGCCGAAGCGCGGTGCGTCGAAGGATATGTGGGCATGCTGTTCCTCGAACACCCTCACTACCCGGACATCGGAGCACTGCTCCAGCCATGCGGGACGAACCCCTCTCGCCGTGCTGCGCCCCTCGAATCGCATTCGGATCGCCTGCCGGACCAACGCAGGTAACTTCGTCAGGAGGTTGCCGATCGGCACGGGAGGCATTCTCCCTCCGTACTCCTGCTGGCTTCTCAGGACTACTTCCTGCAGCAAGTCGATTACCCCCTTGCAGACGCCTCAATTCCGGCACACATATCAGACGCTTCATGGCGACTGTTTGTTTCGGCGAACTGTCTGTTCATTTCTCCCCATGCGCCTGGTTTCCTGTCCCCAACACGCTCATCTCGGGGCGGCCTCAGCCCCGGCATGCATCGTCAGTCGGCTGCCTTTGGTGACCAGTCAGTCGTGCCTTGGATCACTCGCACCTTGTCGCCCTCGCCGAGCTTCTCGTACGCCTGCTTCGTCCACTCGTATGCCTGCGGCATCTCGCCCACGAAGGTGATGGGGCGCGGGAAGGCCAGCGCCAGGTTATGCGGCAAATCACCGATGCGTAGCACTCCGAGCAGATCCGGCGTGGACGGGTCCTCGTGGGACACGGGCGGACTCTCCAGGACGATCTCCGTAACTTCCTCGTCCAGCAACGCCGCGTAGATGGCATGAATCGCCGTCGGTCCCCGGCCGAAGACGGCTGTCTCGCGGATGTGCGCCAGGCCACGCACCAGCTCCAGCGCCGCCAGCAGGTCAAGTATCTGCCGCTCCGGCAAGGTGTAACCGAGGATGCCGCAGGAGCGCCGCACATACCATGCCAGGTCCTCATCCATCGTGGTCACGCCCGACCCCCGGACCTCCACCAGGCATGTCGCCAGGTCGCCGAAGATGCCCGGGCTGTTGGGCCCGCCGCCGCCCTGGATGCGGCTCGCCGCCAGGTTGACGGCGACGAGCGCGGGCACGGGGCCATCAACCTCTCGCGGGTGCGTCACGCGCGCCCGGCAGGTGACGCCGTCGCCGGGGTCATAGCCGTAGCTGACGACGCGGTAGCTATCCGTGCCGCCCGCGGTCTGGACGTGCTGCAAATGCGGGCACGCGCGCTCCGGGAGGTTGCGGAAGGTCAGCGCGCGCAGCTTGCCCAGCGCCTCCTCCTGGTGCTCACGCCAGGAGTTTTCATCCCTCACCTCCGGCGTCGGCGTGCGAGGAATGAGAATCTCGAAGATGCGGTGCGTCTCATCAGGAGGTGGACTGCCGCCGAAGACCAGCAGGTTCTCCTCCGGCTCCACGTAGTCCGTGGTATCGTCAGTCACCGGCTCCTCGTCGCCCTTGAGGTGCTTGTTGAACAACGCCATGATCGCCTTCCGGCTCCTGGGCGTGTACGAGTGCGGCACCAGCTCGTCAATCAACTCGCAGTTCTCCGCCACCCCCAGCTCATCATAGACCTGCTTGATGCGGTGCACGCTCTCGCGGTAGGCGTGGGGCCGCCAGAGGCCGTCGTCGCTGCCTGCGCACACCAGCAGCGGCCGCGGCGCGATGAGCGCCCCGATCTGCGGCCAGCACCACCGATAGTAGTTGACCCAGGTCGTGCAGTCGCAATGCCCGTCCAGGCAGCGGTCGCAGACAAGCTGCTCAATCGAGCCGGTCTGACAGACCGGGGCGCAGACCTTGATGCGCTCGTCCGCCGCCGCCTGGAACCACGAGATGGCGCCGCCGCCGCTGATTCCCGTCACGCCCACGCGGTCGGCATCAACGTCCTCGCGCGTCGCCAGGTAGTCCAGCCCTCGCATGCCGTGCCAGACCTCGGTGCCGGCGGGCGTGTACCCGCGGCTGTACCAATCCCAGCGGCCCTCGCGGTAGGTGCCGTGGTGGTCGCCCTGCCCCTCGCCCAGCTCAATGGTGTCCAGGATCAGACAGACATAGCCGTGCTGCCCCCAGTAACGGGCGTGGGCCTGGTACTTCTCGGCGGCCTTCCCCTCAGCGCTGTGCCCGCAGTGATAGATGACCGCCGGCAGCGGCTCCTCTATGTGTGCGGGACGCACTACGTTGGCGGTGACGTAACATCCGGGCACGGCCTCGTAGTGCAGCTTCTCCACCACGTAGTCTCCGCGATCAAGCGTGCCCGTGATGGTCGCGTTGAGCGGGGTTCGCTCAGGCAGCGGCGAGATGCCAAGCATCTCACGCCACTGTTCGCGTCGCTCCTGGAGCGTGTCTTCCCACATCTCCTTCGGCATGGGCACAGGCAACGCCGCCGAAGAGATGGCATGGGCCTCCTGACACAGCCAGTCGTAAATCATCTCGGGACTCCTTTGATGGTCGGGTGCCGTCTGGAGGGGCCGAATACGATGGTGATCCCGCACAGGCGGGAACGCCCGAAGTATCCGGCCCGCGAGCCGCCCTTGCGGTGGGCCGGACGGGGTCCCCGAAGAACCGTTCCGGTTCTCTGTCCCCCATTCAGCCCCTCCACCTTTGATGCTATCTGACGGGCAATTCCACGTTCGCCTCGGCGGGATCGAACACGCCGCAGTCCAGGAACTCCTCGTAGCCCCAGTGCTGCCAGAGCGGGTCCACGCCGATGGAGTGATTGTCGCCGTAGTCCTTGGCGATGAAGCCCCCGCCCTGCCCAAGCTTCGCCACCATCTCGCGCGCCCTCGCCCGTATCAGTTCCTCATCCCCGGTCGGCAGTGTCTTCTGTATGTCCACCGGGAACCAGAACGTCACCTCGCCATGGTACTCCGCCAGGTAGTCTATGCCGTGGACCTCGGGCTGGTCGAACTGAAACAGGTCCATCCCCATCTCCACCAGCGGCGGCACAATGTCGGTCATGCACCCGCACGAGTGCATCCAGACCGTCATGTTGTGGCCGTGCGCGCGCTCGATGAGACGCTCGAAGGTCCAGCGAAACATCTCGTCCCACATCTTGGGGCTGACCAGCAGCCTCTCCTGCGTGCCCCAGTCCTCGCAGTAGAAAACGCCGTCGCAGCCTATCTCTCCGTAGATGTCCACCTGCGCCATGATGATGTCGCTGACTATCTGATTGAGCCGCGTCACCATCTCCGGCTCGGCGGCGCAGTCCTCCAGGTACTGCCCGAAGCCGCGCAGGTAGCGCGCCCGGTTGAAGCAGCAGCCCGTGATGCTTCCCAGCATGTACTTGTCCGGGTGCTTCTCCCGCACCTCCGGCCCGTGCTCGTAACGCGAGGGATCGTCCAGCGTCGCAGGGCGGTAGGTCTCCAGGTCGTCCCAGGTCGTGATGGGAGGGCCCACGACCTCACCGCCCGTCGTCCTGCCGACGAGCCGCCGCCAGGTGCAGCCCCACTCGTCGGTCCACTGCTCACCGCCCTCGTCGTCGAGCCAGCGCTTCTCCTGGAAGTTCGGGTCGGGCTTCGGCCCCATGCCCACGGTATCGCGCAGCCGGGGCTGCCCGTTGTAGTCCGAGTAGGTGAAGCCGATGCGCGGGGGGTTGTCGAACTCCAGCACTCTACGAATAATCTCGCGCGAAGTCATCTCGCACCTCCGACTTCCGACCAACGACTTCCGACCAACGGCTCGCAACTCGTGCCTGCACACTCTCCGCGTTAGTCGTTCGTCGTTTCTCGCCTCTCGCCTTCCACCTCCGCCCTTCGGGCTACGGTGGACAAGCCCGCGTCCCGCCTCTGCTGTTGGCGTATCTCCTCAGCGTACCACCCGTGCGGCGCAAGGCGCAGAGCGGTGTCCCAGTCCCGCCGCGCCTGCTCCTCCTCACCCAAGCCGCGATAGGCCAGCCCCCGGCGGTAGTAGACATCCTGGAAGTCAGGCCTCAACTCCAGCGCCCGGTCGAACTCCTCGATGGCCTCCTGGTATCGCTCCAGCCCCAGGTACGCGGCGCCCAGCCCATCGCGCGCGTTCTCGTCGTCCGGTTCGAGCCGCACCGCCCGCTCGAACTCAGGCCGGGCGTGTTCATACTCGCCCTGCATCAGGTAGAATGCGCCAAGCCCGCATAGGGCCTTGACGCAGTAGCTATCAGCCTTCAGCGCCGCGTCAAAGTGCTCTCTCGCCTGCGCCAACTGGCGGCGCTCCATGTACATGTACCCGAGCCCCGCATGGGCATCGCCCAGGTGCCCCTCCAGGTGCGAGAGCCGGTTGAACTGATCCTCCGCGACACCGTGCTTGCGCAGGTAGATTGACACGTAGCCCAGTCCCAGCCGCGCCTCCGCCAGGTCCGGGTCCACGCGCAGCGCCTTGCGATACTCGGTCTCCGCCAGGCCGAGATTGCCCTGCTCATAGTACTCGCGCGCGCGTTGACAGAACCCCTCCGCCTTCTCTCCCAGCGTATCCGCCATGATCTCGAGACTGCCTCCGAAGCCCCAGGTCTCCGTTTCGGGAGCATACAGTCGCAGCCAACCCGTGCCCGCCGTGATCGCTGCCAAGAAGAGTACGGTGCGCAGTCCCGCCTGCGTCGCTAGTACGGGCCACGCCTCGTTAGCCGCATCAGGCTTGGTCAGCTTGTCCGCAAGCTCTGGATATGCGCTCAGGGCGCCCACCGCGCCCGCGACGACCGCGACCGGCAGGAAGGCGCGCCACAGCAGCCCTGGCTCCTGCTTGACCTGCTGGAAGAAGTGCCTGCTCACGTAGGCAACCGCCCCCAGGAGCAGCGCCCACTCGAACAGCACGCCGAGCGCACGTTCTGCCTCGGCCCCCGGCATCACTGAATGGGTTGTGGTGCGCACCAGCCATTCCAGCCCCGCGACCACCGCGGCCGTCACAGCAGCGCAGGTTATGACATCCCGCCCATCAAGCTCCCTCATGTTCCCGTTCCTCACAGGGGCCGACCGCCCGTTCCTGGTCCCGCCTCGCATACAAAGTTCCACGCCTGTCCCTTGCCTACCTGCGCAATGTCCGCTCCGCTCCCGCTGCTTCTTGAGCCTGTCTCCAGGGGCGCCGACATTCCTGCTTGGCCGCCGTAGCTTTCTCGTCCGCCGAAGCCTTCTCGTGGCCCGTAGCCTTGGCGAACTGGGAGGCGAAGGCGGAAGCGTAGGTGGGTCGGCAGTCGTCCGTCATTCCGGGCAGCACCAGCCTTGCGCGACAGGAATGTCGCACCTCCTCTGGCGAAGGCCCTGCTACGCGAATGTCGCGCCTCCTCTAGAGAGGGCCCGGCTGCACAGAGGATTGACGCATCTGACGGCGAACCCAGCGTAGGCTGTACGAACCCAGAACCGCCATGGGGAGACTATCATGGACATCTCAGTTCACGCCCGCGAGCTGCATGACGAAGCGA
>JALGVE010000171.1 GCA_029820045.1 Candidatus Zipacnadia bacterium
CCTCCATGGGGCGCGTCCATACGGCACCGGCCCGGCATCCCGCCCGATGGGCGGGACGCCCTACACCGAAAAGAAGCTTGCACGCCCGTCAGCCAGCTAAAACCGATGCTCCTGCTGATGGGCCGCCCTCGTATTCGGCCCCTCCAACGGCTCACCAAGAGCATGTTACGCTGATTCAATGCGACGCGGAACTGCGCAACTTGGTACTAGCTCGATCTGGCACGCGCAGGCCAACCCAGCAGGAGCGCCCGCCCGCGCTAGATGCCGAAGATGCGCTTCGCGTTCAGCCCCAGGATCTTGCGCTTGTCCTCGTCGCTGATGCGCGCGCACAGCATCCGGCCCAGGCCGGGCCGCGGGTCAATGAAGGGGACATCCGTGCCGAAGAGTATCTTCTCCGCCCCGACGCGCTCGACCATCGTCTCCAGCCCGCCGTAAAGCAGCACTGACCCCGCCAGGTCCAGATAATACTGCTCGTACTCCCGCGCCACCTTGCAGTTCTGCTCGATGACCTCCCAAGTGCTGGAGGAGTGCGCGTTGAGGAAGCTCACTGCCGGATAGCGCTCGCTCAGGGTCGCGATGACCTTCTCCAGCCCGCCCTCGCCGTTCCAGCAGTGCGAGAGAATCGGCAGGCCGTGTTCCTGGCAGTACTCGTAGACAGGCGTGTAGCCGTCATCCAGCGTCGTGGCCTTGTGAAGGCTTGGGTGGAGCTTGAAGCCCTTGATGCCCGTAGTGTCGTGCCAGTGCCGTATCTCGGCCTCGATCTCCTCAAGCGGGTAGTTCGGGTTGATGGTGATGTACGGCAGGATGCGGTCCGGGAACTGCTCGGCTGCTTCCGCGACCTGCCGGTTGCCCTCCAGGTAGTCGGGACCGATGGCGATATGCGGGCTGGCGATGGTCACATCAATGCCGAGGGTGTCCATGGAGCGCACCATCGCTGCCGCAGAGCCGCCCTCCGGCACATTGAAGTTGTTCCACGGCCCCATGTGCGCATGGTCGTCAACGATGAACTCGCCCTCCAGGGCCGTGCCGGTCAAGCAGTAGTCTTGCAGCCTCTCAAGCGCCATCTCTGTCACTCCTTCTCACCGGCCAGCAGCCGCTCCAAGTTGCCGCTGGCGATGGTGCGCTTGTCCTCGTCGGGTATCTCGGCGTAGGTAACTTGCGCGATCGGCGCGCCAGGCTCAAGGTCCGGGAGCCCGGTGCCGAACACAAAGCGCTCGGCCCCGAAGCGCTCGCACACCGCCTCGATGCCGCGAAAGACGCCGTAGGTGTTGGCCTCCAGATACAGGTTCTCGTGCTTCTCCCAGAGCGGGTACAGGTAGCGGTCAACGCGGTAATAGGTCCCCAGGATAATGAGGGGCAGCTTCGGGTGGGCCGCGAGCAGGGCGGCTATGTCGTCCCACCCGGCCTCGCTGATGTGCAACAGCACCGGGACCCTCTGCTCTTCCAGGGCGTCGAACAGCTCACCCGCGCACCACTCGCCCAGCCGCCACTGGTGCATGTTCGGGAAGATGCGCACGGCTCCGGCGAACTCATGCACCTTTGCCGCGAACTCATCCGGCGGCTCCTGCTCCCCGGTCGCGTGCGGCAGGGCCACGAAGCACGGATGCAGGCGGTCCTTGCCTCCGATCTCCTCGAGGAGCCGCTGATTCCCGCGAGCCGGCGACCATTCCCAGGCCCAACTGTGGTAGACGAGGCCCTTGCTGATGCCGACGCTGTCATAGACCGCGAGCAGCTCCTCCAGCTCGGTAAACTGTTCGGGGCGCGGAGCCGACCAGCGCCCGATGCGAGCGTTGCAGTCGAACAGCTCCAACCCTTGGATGCCGGTGTCGTTGCTCATTCTCGGTGTCGTCCCCTCGTGGATGCTGGCTAGCACGACGCACACGTTCCTTTCTTGCGCCAGGCCCACCTGCCGCTGTCACGGCCCTTTGATTGCACGGACTCGGCAGATGAGGGCGCCTCCGGCACGAACGCAGGTGATTGTGCGCGCAGACGCCTCGTTTGCCCAAGGTCTCGGCAGGTGAGGGCACCTGCCGGCACGAACGCGGCTGATCGCGCGGGCAGACGCCCTCCTCACTTTCCAGAAATGCACGTGGCTCCGTAGGTGAGCGATGTCCCGTGCGGAGGGGCCGCCCGAGGGCGCTTCTGCTGTTGCAGAAGCGCGCGAGGCCGGCCCGCGCGCAACCATTGCACCTTGGTGTGGCCCAAGGTAGCATCGGAGTCGGGCTAGGAAGCCCGACCTACGGGTGGCAGACGTGGGCCGGCCTCAGACGCCTTCGCCCTCCCGCCCATCGGGCGGGACGGGCCTCCGGCGTCTTCGGGCGGCCCTCGCATTTCTCGAAAGCGACCCCTCGTCTGCCCAAGGTCTCGGCAGGTGAGGGCACCTGCCGGCACGAACGCGGCTGATCGCGCGGGCAGACGCCCTCCTCACTTTCCAGAAATGCACGTGGCTCCGTAGGTGAGCGATGTC
>JALGVE010000084.1 GCA_029820045.1 Candidatus Zipacnadia bacterium
TCGCTCGCCGTTTTACGGCGAGCTATGGGTCGTCCCCCATAGTCCCGCCGAGGCGGGACGACGGGGGACAGCCCTGCCGTCTTACGGCCAGCGGGGCTGAAGCCCCGCCCTCCGGACGGCGTTCCCATCGCGTCTCGCGGGTCGCGGGCCGGGCTGCCACCTTCGCCAAGGCTTCGGGGGCCAGGAAAGCCCGGCCCCTCCAGCGGCTCCCGGCCCGCGTAGGTCGCGCTCCCTAGCCCGACTCTCAATGCGGCGCGACACAGGTCCCGGCCCTACTCAGAAGACTTCACACCCACCAGCCAGCTAAAACCGATGCTCCTGCCCCTGCCTGCGCTCGGGATTGTCAGGGAGAGGTTCCACCGCCCCGTTCCAGGCGTGGCCGAACTCGTAACATCCGCGCGTAGGCATGACATTACAGGTGAGCGAGCGCTGCTGACGCCCGGTCAGACTAAAGAATCCGGCGCCCCTGCCGATAACGTACCGTCTCAACTTCACCGGCGTAGGTTTGCAGAGAGGAGCATCCGGGTGACCAGGGGGCTGCACGCTGCCGCGGCAGGCATGGCAGTTCAACTGCAAAAGCAAGACATCTACGCCAACAACCTGGCGAACGCCAGCACGGTCGGCTACCGTCGTGCCGATGTTGCTGTCGGCGCCTTCGGGCGCAGCCTGAGCCAGGCTCAACCGTCCAGCTCCTCACGCCTGCCCGGCAGCGACTCCGCCATCGTTGACCTCTCCCCCGGCCCCATCCACGAGACGCGCGACCCCTTCAACCTGGCTCTCTCCGGCCCCGGCCTGTTCACCCTTCAGACCGATCAGGGGCTTCGTTACACCCGCGATGGCCGCTTCACCACTGATGCCGAGGGAAAGCTGCTCTCCATTGACGGCCACCAGGTCATGGGCCGCGAGGGTCCCATCGTGCTGCCCGGGCCCGAGTTCCTGGTGACCGCGAGCGGCCAGGTCTTCTCTGAGGGCAAGTTCGTGGACCTGCTCTTCGTCGCCGAGTTCGACAAGGATGCAACGCTCACGCGCCAGCCGGACGGCCTCTTCGATGCTGACACCGGGCCGAGAATGGCGGAGGACACGAATGTCAAGCAAGGCTTCCTGGAGGAGGCCAACGTCACCGCGGTGCGGGAGCTGAGCCGCATGATGATCGGCTTTCGCGCCTACGAGGCGAGCGCCACGGCCCTGCGCCTGAACGACCAGACCCTTTCGATGCTGATCGAGAACGCTGTGTAGACTAGCCGGCATAGCCGTTCGCCGTTGCCCTGAATCTGCTGTTGCGGTTCTCTGCGCTCTTTGCGTCTCTGCGGTAAGATGTGCCGTTGCGGCAACCGCGGCAAGCGGAGAGCCGATCTGCCTGCACTGAACTTGAGGTGATGGGACGATGATGCGAGCTCTGTGGTCTGCGGCCAGCGGCATGATGGCCCAGGAGTTGAACGTGGACACCATTGCCAACAACCTGGCTAACGTCAACACCAACGGCTTCAAGAAGCAGCGGGTGGAGTTCCAGGACCTGCTCTACGAGACTCTACGCGAGCCGGGCTCCGCGGCCGCCGAGGGCGTGGAGCTGCCGACCGGCATCCAGGTGGGCCTGGGCGTGCGCCCGGCCGCGACGCGCAAGCTCTTCGCCCAGGGCACCTTCCAGGAGACAGGTAACGCCCTGGACCTGGTCATCGAGGGCAACGGCTTCTTCCAGGTGCTGATGCCGAGCGGGACGGTCGCCTACACGCGGGCGGGCGCCCTCAAGCTCGACAGTGAGGGGAACGTCGTCACCGCCGACGGCTTCCCGCTGGAACCGCCCATGGTTATCCCTGCCGACGCCAGCGCCATCTCCGTGGGCAGCGACGGCACGGTGTCCGTAACCACGGCCGGTTCCTCGGAGGCGACTACCATCGGTCAGATTCAGCTTGCTCGTTTCGCCAACCCGGCTGGCCTGCGCAATGTGGGGCACAACCTCATGGAGGCCACCGCAGCCTCCGGCGAGGCCGTCACGGGCGCGCCGGGGACCGAGGGCCTCGGCGGCATCGCCCAGGGCATGTTGGAAATGTCCAACGTCAAGGTAGTCGAAGAGATGGTCAACATGATCACCGCCCAGCGCGCCTACGAGGCCAACTCCCAGGCCATCAAGATCGCTGACGACATGCTTCAGATCGCCAACAACACCCGACGGTAGCTTGGAGGTGGGAAGCGAGATGCGAGAGGCCAAAGGCGAACTTGGAGGCGGGAGGCGGGAGGCGAGAGGCGGTAAACGAGGGACTCGCGGCCAGGCGCACAGGCTGAGGACCGGGGCGATGGCTGCCCTCGTGTGCCTGACGGCTGCCGGCCTTGCCTCCGGTGCAACGATTATCGAGCTGAGTGACACGGCGTGCATCGCCTCTGACAGGATTGAGCTCGGCGCCCTCGCGACGGTCACCGCTCCCGAGCAAGCGAGAGAACGCCTGCAAGACCTGGACATGGGGCCGGCGCCGCTTGCGGGACGCAGCCGTATCCTCACCCTCGGGTATCTGAAGATGCGCATACGCCGCTGGGGCTTTGCCCCGGAGGCCATGACTTTCACCGGCAGCGAGCAGGTCGAGGTATCCCGCGCCGCCCAGCCAGCGCCGGGAGTGCAGGCAGTGGCCGGTGAGCCATCGCCCGAATCCCCCATCCCTGCGCCGGCGCCGGCCACCGTCAAACGCGGAGCGAGAGTGCAGTTGGCCGTCGAATGTGGGGCGGTGCGCATCCTGGCGGAGGCGACGGCACTGGAGGATGGCCTGGTGGGGCAGCCGGTAAGGATGCGTGTCGAGCAGACGCGTCAGACCATCTGGGCCATGCTGCTCAGCCGCAGCCAGGCAACGCTGACACCGTGAGGAGAGCATACTGATGAGTCGCGCGATGGCGCTTGCACTGATGGCAGTCATCCTGGCCACCGCGTCTTGCAGCCTGTGCATGGCCGACCCCTCCGAGGGAAGCTTCTTCACTTCACTTTACTCGGACCACCGCGCAGCTCAAGTCGGCGACCTGGTGATGGTGGTCATCTCGGAATCCAGCCTGGCCTCTCACAGCGCCAGCCGCGCTAACGACAGCTCGGCCGGTGGTTCCATCGGAGCCGGCGCCGGCTGGCTTAGTTTCATCCCGCTGACCAGCTACACCGGTCAGAGCAAGTCGGGGGCAAAGGGGCAGGCCCAGCAGCGCGACCTGCTCAGCGCTCGCATCGCTGCCTTAGTCACGGCGGTCGCGCCCAGCGGCAACCTCATGATCGAGGGCGAGCGCACGATCCAGGTCAACCATGACGTGTGCACCATCAGGCTGACCGGCGAGGTGCGGCCACAGGACCTCGGCCCGAGCAACACAGTGCTCTCGCACAACGTGGCGAACGCGCACATTGAGTACATAGGCTCTGACCCGGCGAAGCCGGGCAAGCGGGTCGGCATCATCACGCGCATACTGAACTGGCTGTTCTGACCTTCCGTTTTCGAGGGCGGCGACATTCTTGTCGCCGACCGAGCGCCCGACAAGAATGTCGGGCCTCCTGAGGGGTAGCGACGGTGGATGTCGTCGGCGACCCAGCTTCGCCAAGGCTTCGGCGGACAAGCGACAATCCCGCCGCTCCCGTATTGACCGGAGGCGCTCCGATGCGGTCCGCGATGAGGCCCATCATCCTGACGATAGCGCTCCTGCTGGCCGCCTGCCAGCCCGGCCACGCTTTGCTCACGCGCATCAAGGACATCGCGCGCATCAACGGTCTGACAGAGCACAAGCTGATGGGATACGGGCTGGTGGTGGGCCTGGATGGCAGCGGTGACAGCAGCCGCGCGGTCTTCACCGTGCAGTCGCTCGCGAGCATGCTGGAGCGCTTCGGCGTCTCGGTGGACCCCGCTCAGTTGCGCATAAAGAACGTGGCCGCCGTGATGGTGGCGGCCGACCTGCCGGCGGTCGCGGACCGGGGCGCGAAGCTGGACGTGCTGCTCTCCTCGCTCGGCGACGCCCAGAGCCTGCACGGCGGCACCTTGCTGGTGACCCCTTTGCGGGCGGCGGACGGCGAGGTTTACGCCCTGGCGGAAGGCCCGGTCACCATCGGCGGCTTCAACTACGCCACCGGCGGCGACAAGATCCAGAAGAACCACCCGGTAGTGGGCAGAGTGCCCGGCGGCGCCACCGTAACGCAGTCGGTGCGGTCGGAGGGGTTGCAGGGGCAACAGCTTTGCCTGCTCCTGCACAACCCGGACTACACGACGGCGCGCAGGGTCGCCGAGGCCATCGAGCGCGAGTTCAGCCCCACCGGCGCCCGCGCGCTCAATGACGCCATGGTCCAGGTGCAACTGCCAGACGATTGTGCGGACCTGGTGGACTACATAACCCGCATCGAGCAACTCCTGGTTGAGCCGGACACTCCCGCGCGCGTGGTCATCAACGAGCGCACCGGCACAGTGATCATCGGCGAGCATGTGCGCATCGCTCCCGTGGCCATCTCCCACGGCAGCCTCACCATCCAGGTCCGCGGGGAGTACCAGGTTTCACAACCGGGGCCGCTCGCCGGCGGCGGCACGGTGGTCGTGCCCAACGAGCAGATGCAGGTAACTGAGGGTGGCGAGGGCGGGATCATGATGATCCCGCCTCAAGCCAGCCTCAACGACCTGGTCACGGCGCTCAACGCGCTCGGAGTCAAGCCGCGGGACCTCATCGCCATCATCCAGGCGCTGCACGCCGCACACGCGCTGGAAGCGGAGGTCACGATTCAGTGAGCGAGGTACACGCGGCCAATGCCGCCGCCCTGCCCCTGCCTTCGAGGCCACGGCAGCTTCCTCTGCGGGCCATGCGCAGCGTTCAGGCCGGCCGGCGGCGACTTGAGGATGCCTGCACGGCGGTTGAGGGCCTGTTCATTTCCCAGCTTCTCTCAGAGCTGGGCAAGCCGGCCTTCGGCGGCGGCATCCTGGGGACGGGTGTTGCGCACAAGCTCTTTTCCGCTCAGCGCAACGCAGCGTTGGGTGCTGAGTTGGGCAGACGTAGCGAGCTGGGCCTGGCGCGGATGCTCCGCGCCCAGCTTGGTCAGGCGATGACCGAGGGCAGCATCGAGAAGCGTGATGAGAATCCAGGTTCCGGGCGGTCGTTATCGTGGCAAAGGCGACCTCGCCTGTGTCGGTAGCCTTCCGTCTTCGTCCCGCTCGCGGGACGCAATAGGGGCGACAGATCGGCCCGCCGACACCTCCGCGCACCGAAGCCTTGGCGAAGGCGGGACGAGGGCGCCTGTCGTACCATACGCGGCCACTGCGAGGATAGTCCCCGGGGTGGCGCGAGCTTCTCGGATGGCTCTGAAGTCTGGCCGAGTGCCAGGCTGTCCGTGGCGGGCGGGAAGCCCGCCCTACTGTGGGGGATATCGTTGTCGTATGGAGGCGCCGGGCTTCAGCCCGGCCCGTCTAGGGCGCGGACCTGTTTGTCCCCCGTAGCCTTGGCCAAGCGGCGCGCCACGCCCAGTTCGAAGACCGATGCTCCTGAGCTTGCCTGAGGAGGAGGTGACCACACAGTGAGAATCGAGCATACCGGTTTCCCCGCCGTGTCGAGAAGTGGGGCAACACCGGACAGGATTGACGGGCGCAGCGAAACCGAGGCGCCCTCTCAGGGAGCAGTTGACAGCGTCAATCTTTCCTCGCGGGCGCGATTGCTGGCCGTCGCCAAGCGCGCGCTCGCCGAGGTGCCAGCCGTGCGCACCCGCGTGGTCGAGCGTGCGAGGGAGCGCCTGCAAGACGGCCAGTACGAGGCCGACAGCCGGCTGATCGCGGAGGCCATCATCGAGACCCTTCATGAGTCCGGCTGAAGCCCGACGACTATGCCTTCTAGCCCGACTCCATTGACTATGCCTCGGCGTAGGTCGGGCTTTCTAGCCCGACTCGATTGACCGCCGGGGAAACGACCGACGAGCCGGGCCCACCTTCGCTAAGGCTTCGGCGCGCAAGCTTAGAAAGCCCGACCTGCGAACAGCATTCTCTTGACACCCAACGACTGCGAACCTTGCGGCAGTCCGAGGCCCCGGTGACCAACCTGAGATGTGTGGTGAATCACGTGACGAGACTGAAGGCGCTGTCAGCGGAACTCAAGGCCGCCGAGCGGCTGACGCAGTCGCTTGAGGGCCAGCGTGATGCTCTGATTGCACAGGACGCTGACCGCCTGGATGAGGTGACCGCAAGCCTTCAAGACCAGTTCGAGCAGTTCCGATACCTGGTACAGAGGCGCGAGGCCGCCTTCGGCGATATGTCGCCGCCAACGGGTGAGGAACTCGACCTCCTGAGCCGGTTGCGCGCTGCCGACTATCGCGCAAAGACCCTCGCGGAGTTGAACCAGGAGATACTCGCGGACCGTCTCGCCTACTTGCGCGCGATGCTTGCGCTGCTGCGTCCCAAGGAGCAGGCCGCCGGCTACGGCCCAGCCGGGCAAGCCAACGGAGCCTCCAACAGCTCGCCCCGGCCCAGGATAGAGCGTTCGGCCTGAGAACTATGTCACTGCGCATGTTGGAGATAGGAAAGCGGGCGCTTCTGACCCACCGTTCCGCCCTGGAGGTGGTCGGGCATAACACCGCCAACGTGGAGACGCCCGGCTACGTGCGCCAGCGTCCGGTCATGGCGGCGATCCCCGGCGCCGTCACGGGCGAGGCGGGCGGCGGCGTCGAGCTGGTGGACATTCAACGGCTGAGGGACGTGTTTCTCGCCACCCAGCTCACCTACGAGCACGGGGCGCTGGGCCAGGACCACGCCCTGCGAGCCTCGCTCGGTCAGGTGGAGCACATCTTCACGGACGTCAGTCAGGGCGGCCTGGCGAACCTCCTGGAGGACATGTTTGACGCTTGGGGCGACCTGGGCCTGGGCCCTACCAGCCCGGCGGCTCGTGAGCAGGTCGTGCAGCGCTCCGAGTTGGTGGCGCAGAGGATATCGAATCGCTGGCATCAGCTCCGTGATCTGCGCGTTGAGATTGACCATCGCCTTTCAGATGCCGTGGACCGCGCCAACGCGATTGCTCGGGACATCGCCCACATAAACGAAAAGATCGGCGCCGCCGCCGCGCCCAGCGGCCGAAATGATCTGATGACGCAGCGGGAGACCCTGCTCTCGCAGCTCGCGGAACTGTGCGGCGCGGAGGGCATTGAGCAGGAAAACGGCGTCGTGGACGTGCTCATCGGCGGGCGGCGCATGGTGCAGCACAACCAGGTAGTTGAGTTGAGGCTGGTGGACAATCCGGCTGAACCCGGGATGCACCTGATCGCGCTGGGCGATGCCGTCTCGCCGGCCGGACTGCGTGGCGAGCTTGCCGGACGCCTGCAGGCGCGGGACGAGTTCATTCCCACCTACATGGCGGCGCTCGACGACCTCGCGGAGGCGCTCGCCGATGCTGTCAACGCACAGCACAGCATCGGCTTTGACCTCAACGGCAACCCCGGGGGCGACTTCTTCACGTATACTCCCGGCAGCGCAGCCGCTACCCTGGCCGTCCGCCAGGAGATAGTGGACGATCCCGACCTCATCGCCGCCGCCGAGACCCCGGGCGTCGCCGGCGACGGCGCCAACGCGACGGCGATTGAGGACCTGCGCAACAGCAGGATCCTGCTGGGCGACATGTACACCAGTTCAGAGTTCGTGGCGCAGGTTATCACCCAGGTGGGGCTCGACGCCGAAGCCGCGCAGACCCGACTCGATGGCCGTCAGATGCTGGTGGATGATCTGCAGGATGCCTACGCCTCGCAGTCGGGCGTGAACCTGGACGACGAGGCCGTGGAACTCATCCGCTACCAGCAGGCGTACACTGCGGCCTCGCGCATCATCTCGACCGCGGTTGCCATCATGGATGACATGCTGGACTTGACGTAAGACACGGCGACAAGAATGTCGCCGCTCCTGGAGGCAACTACGACATCGAGGTGAAGCCCAAATGAGAGTCTCCAGCCGCGCCTACCTCAGCGAGCTACAGAGCAACCTGGCCCGGGCGCAACAGAACCTGCAGACGCTAAGCAAGCAGCTCTCCTCTGGCAAGCGGCTGACCCGTCCCTCGGATGACCCGCTGGCGATAGGCGAGATCGTCTACGCACACGCGGACCTCGCCCGGGTCGTCAGCCGCCAGCAGATACTCGAGCGGGGCACGCGCCTCACCGGTGTCGCCGACGTGGCCCTGGACAACATTGCCTCCGCGCTGCGAAGCGCGAACGACATCCTGCTAGCCTCGACCCAGCCGGGCCTTACCGACACGGCAAGAGCCGCCTACGCCGAGCAGGTCAGGAGCTTGCGCGCGCGCATCCTTGACCAGGCAAACGCCTCCGTCCAGGGCGAGTACCTGTTCGCGGGCCGCAACACCCGCGAGAGACCTTTCAGCGAAGCCGGCGGCGTGGTGACTTACGCGGGGACCAGCGACGGCATCGAGCTGATGGTCGCTCCGCAGCGGCCGATGGAGGTCACGCTGCCGGGTGACATGCTCTTCAACTTCGAGGACGCGGGTGGCGAGCGCGCGGTCGCGGACGTGGACACCGACCTCTTCGCGCTGCTTGAGGAACTTGCCACCCACATCGAGAATGGCGATGACAACCAGGTAGAGGAGCGGATGCCGGACCTGCGGAAGCTGTACGAGCACTGCGTGGAGCAGCGAGGAGTGCTGGGCGCCCGCACCGTGCGCGTCCAGCAGGCGATGGAGGCCGCCAAGGACGTGGAGGTCCACGCCCGTGAGGTTCTCTCCGACGTGGAGGACGTAGACATCGCGCAGGCGATCGTGCAGATGCAGGCCCAGGAGGTGGCCTACCAGGCGGCGCTCTCGGCCACCGCCAAGATGGCGCAGATGCCCACGCTCTTCGAGCTGGCCTGGTAGCCGCGAGCGTCGCCCACGAGAACCGCAGAAGCCGATCCTGACCAGGCGGGATCGGCTTCTGCACCAGTGCGCCCCACGCACGCTTGTTCTACTGACCTCTGATCTCCTCAGCGGCGGTGATGAGTTCCCCGAACGAGTCGGCGTCGAGCGAGGCGCCGCCGACCAGGCCGCCGTCAATGTGCTCCTGCTCCATCAGCCCCCGTACGTTGGCGGGCTTAACGGAGCCGCCGTAGAGCACGCGCATCTCATCCGCGAGGTCGGCGGAGTACATGTCCCCAACCGTGCCGCGAATGAGTTCGCAGACGCGGTTGGCCTCGTCCGCATCGCACACCTCGCCGGTGCCGATGGCCCATACGGGCTCATAGGCGAAGGTGACGTTGGCGAGGTCGTCGGCGCTGATGCCCTCCAGGGCGGCCTTGACCTGCGCCACCACGACCTCATCGGTCTTGCCCTCCTGCCGCTCGGCGAGAAGCTCGCCGCAGCAGATGATGGGCTTGAGGCCCGCCGCCAGCGCAGCTCGCGCCTTCCTGTTGACGGTCGCGTCGGTGTCGCCGAAGACGGCCGCGAGGTCGTCGGCCTCGTCCTCGTCCACGCTGCCGAAGCGCCCGCGCCGCTCGGAGTGCCCCACGATCACGTACTCGCATCCGCAGGACAGCAGCATCTGCGCGGAAAGCTCGCCCGTGTACGCGCCGCTCTCCTCCCAGAACATGTTCTGCGCCCCGAGCGCGATGTTCGAGTTGGCGATGACCTTCCCGACGGTGGTCAGCGCGGTCGCAGGCGGGCAGAGCACGACCTGTACCTTCTCATTGAGACCTGCCCGCGCGGTCACGCCGTTGGCCAGTTCTTCGGCCTCCTCGTTGTCGCAGTTCATCTTCCAGTTACCAGCCATGACAGGCTTGCGCATCTTGATTCCTCCCTAGTCAACTACAGTGGGACAGGTGCCCTCACCTGTCAACCACAGTGGGACAGGCGCCCTCACCTGTCAACCACAGTAGGACAGGTGCCCTCACCTGTCAACCCCAGTGGGACAGGCGCCCTCACCTGTCAACCACAGTGGGACAGGTGCCCTCACCTGTCAACCACAGTGGGACAGGTGCCCTCACCTGTCAACCACAGTGGGACAGGTGCCCTCACCTGTCAACCACAGGGGCGTCTGTCCTACTCGTCGAGGGCGTCAACGCCTGGAAGCTCCATGCCGCTCACGAACTCGATGGAGGCTCCGCCGCCGGTCGAGACATGCGAGACCTTGTCCTCGAAGCCAAGCTGGCTCATGGCCGCCGCAGAGTCGCCGCCGCCTACGACCGTATACGCGTCCGTGTCGGCCAGGGCGTGCGCCAGCGAGCGCGTACCCTGGTCGAAGGGCGGCTCCTCGAAGAGGCCCATCGGGCCGTTCCAGAACACAATCTTCGCGTCGTCCACGGCCTCGGCGTAAGCTTTCTGCGTCTGAGGGCCGATGTCCAGCGCATTCCAGCCAGGCTCTATGCCGTCGGCAGGCGCGAACTTCATCTCGCCCGTATCCGGCTCGACCTGCTTCATATGCACGTCCTCAGGCAGGTAAAGCCTATCCAGGTCAGCCTGCTTCATCGTCGCCAGGATGTCCCGCGCAGCCTCCAGGCTTTCGTCCTTACACAGCGACTCGCCGATCTCCATCCCCTTCGCTTTGAAGAACGCCCAGGACATGGCGCCGCCGATGAGCATCTTCTCCGCCCGCGGCAGCAGCAGCTTGATCGCGTCTATCTTGTCCTCCACCTTGGCCCCGCCCATGATGACGACGAAGCCCTCGCCGCTGGCCTCGCGCGCCGCCGCCAGCTTCTCCAGCTCCTTGCGCACGAGAAAGCCCGTCACACAGACGGGCACGTAATCCGTCACGCCCACGGTAGAGGCATGGGCTCGGTGCATGCTGCCGAAGGCGTCGTCCACGTAAAGCTCCGCGTCACCGGCCAGAGCCTCGGCGAAGGCGGGATCGTTCTTCTTCTCCTCGGGGTGAAAGCGGGTGTTCTCGAGCATGAGGACCTGCCCCGGGCCAAGAGCGGCCCGCGTGGCGGCCACCTCGTCGCCGACGCAGTCGTCAGCCCTCCGCACCTGGTCTCCCAGCAGGTCCTCAAGCCTCGCGGCCACCGGCGCCAGCGACATCTCGCGCACAACCTTGCCCTTCGGCCTGCCCAGGTGCGAGCAGAGCGTGACGCGCGCCGCGGCTTTCACCAGGTACTCGATGGTGGGCAGCGCCGCCTTGATGCGCGTGTCGTCGGTTATCTCCCCGTCCTCGATGGGAACATTGAAGTCAACGCGCACCAGCGTGCGCTTGCCGGCGCACTCAACCTCACTCAGGTTCTTCTTCGGCATACGTAGCACTCTCCGGGGGAACTGCATTGCGGGGGACGAGGGCGTCCCCCGCCACGGTGTCGCGTGCTCGCTTGCTGTTTGTGCGATCCAGCCGAGGCGAGGTCCTTGTGTGGCGTGTCACCAACTCCATTGCAATCGGGACCCTGCCGTTGGAGGAGCCGCATAAGGCCCCCGCGACGCGCGGCCGAACTCGGCCCATTTGTGTCCAACGACGGGCCGACTTCGCTTGTCCCACTACGCGGGACAAGCCTCAGGCAACCCCTCCCCACGCCGAGCGACATCACCCCACGCTGAACACATACGAGGCGGCATCAAGCCCCACGGCAACCTCTCACGAGCGTCTCCCTACAAGGGTTGCCTCTACACCCCCGCCTCGCCCATCAGGTGCATGAGGTCAGCGGTGCGGTTGGCGTAGCCCCATTCGTTATCGTACCAGCCGATGACCTTGACGAAGTTGCCGTTTATCACATCAGTCCACTCGGAGTCAAAGATGCACGACGCGGGGTCGCCAACGATGTCCTGCTGTACGATCGGCTCATCGCAGTATTCCAGGTAGCCCGCCAGGGGGCCCTCGTTGGCGGCAGCCTGGAAGGCAGCGTTGACGCCGGCCTTGTCGGTGTCCTTGTTAAGTTCTACGGTCAGGTCAACTACCGAGCCGGTCGGGGTAGGCACGCGCAGCGCCATGCCGTTCATCTTGCCGTCCAACTCGGGGATGACCACGCCGATGGCCTTGGCGGCGCCGGTGGTGGTTGGCACGATGTTGATGGCGGCAGAGCGGGCCCGGCGTAGGTCCTTATGCGGGCCATCCAGCAGCGCCTGGTCGTTGGTGTACGAGTGGGTAGTAGTCATCAGCCCGCGCACGATGCCGAAGTTATCCTGGAGCACCTTGCACAGGGGCGCCAGGCAGTTAGTGGTGCACGAGGCGTTAGAGATTATCTCGTCGGTCGCGGGATCGTAGGTCTCGAAGTTGACGCCGAGCAGCACCGTCTTGCAGCCCTCGTTGGACTTGGGCGGCGCGGAGATGATGACTTTCTTTGCGCCGGCCTCGATGTGCTTACGGGCGTCCGGGGGGTCACGGAAGAAGCCCGTGGACTCGAGCACGACCTCCGCGCCCAACTCGCCCCAGGGGAGGTTCGCCGGGTCCCGCTCCTCCAGGCTCTTGATCGCCTTGCCATCCACGATGATCTCCTCGTTGCCCGCCTCCACCGTGCCCGGGAAGCGCCCGTAGACGCTGTCGTACTTGAGCAGGTGCGCCAACGTCTCGTCGTCGGTGAGGTCGTTGACCGCCACCACTTCCACCGAGTCCTGGTACTTTTCCCAGAGCACCTTGAAGACCTGACGTCCGATCCGGCCGAAGCCGTTGATACCTACCTTCACTGCCACGTCCATCCCTCCTTAGTGTTTTCCGTGCACGTCGAGAAGAACTCCGCTTCGCGGGTTCGCTGATCTGGCTCCCGCTCGTTACGGTTGCCTACTTACCTATACGAATGCCGGAGTGCGATTCTCCAACAGTTCCATCAATCTGCGTGCCAACATTACTGTGTCATGCCGCACCCAGCCGTCGGCTGACACGCTGATCAACTCGGCCCGCAGCGGTATCAGCCCCATGCGAGCCACCTCCGCGTAGTCTGCCTCTACCTGGTCCGCTCCCTCTGCTCGGTATCGCTCCAGGACGCTCTCCTCCACCCGCGCCACGTTCATCAGCACATAGTCGAAGGGCAGCTCCTGCGTATGTCGTTGGATTGCCTTGACGTGGTCGGATGCCGAAAACCCGGTGGTCTCTCCGGGCTGCGTCATCACATTGCACACGAACACCTTGACCGCGGGCGACCGGCGCAGCGCCTCCGGCACGCCGCTGATGAGCAGGTTCGGTATCACGCTGGTGAAGGTGCTGCCCGGGCCTATGACGATGAGTTCCGCGGCCTCGATGGTCTCCAGCACTTCGTCAACCGCCGTGACGTCCGGGGGGTCGAGGTAGACGTAGTCTATCTGTTTGCCCGCAGCCGAGATGTCGGCCTCGCCCCTCACTACCGTGCCATCGGTCATGCGCGCGCATAGCTCAACGGCGTCAACAGTTGGAGGCAGCACCCGGCCGCGGATGGCCAGGACCCGGCTGGTCTCCCGGACTGCCTGCTCGAAGTCGCCCGTTATCTCGGTCATGGCGGCGATGAGCAGATTCCCGAAGCTGTGATTGCTCAGCCCACCCGCCTGACCGTTAAACCTGAACTGGAACAGCTCTGTCATCAACTGCTCGGAATCGGCCAGCGCCACCAGGCAGTTGCGGATATCCCCCGGCGGCGGCACTCCTATGTCCTGACGGAGCCGGCCGGAGCTGCCCCCGCTGTCCGCGACTGTGGCTACGGCCGTCAGATTCGTGGTGTACTTCTTCAACCCGCGAAGCAGCATTGCCAGCCCGGTTCCGCCACCCACTACCACGACCTTCGGCCCGCCCTGCAGGCGCCGCTCCTCCAGCATCAAGTCAACCAGGTGCTCCCGCCCCTCCGGATGGAGGGCCGACGCCACGGAACGCAGCGTCTGCCGCAGCGCGATGACCACCGCTGCGCAGCCCAACGCCACCGCAATAGCGCCAACCATCATGGCTCCGCCCGGCCCGCCCAGCGGGGCCATGAGGTCGAAGACGAACAGATTGAGCAGCAGCACCATGCCTATACCGATAGCCGCAAGCCCCACGGTCAGCAGCAGCAGCCACCGCTTGACGTGCAGGCCTGGATGGAGCCATCTCACTGCCTTGCTCAGTGCGGCCTTCATTTGGGTCCCTGACCACCCCCGAGCGAGGAAAAAAAACCGGCCCGCCCGGGCAACGTCTTCCCGGTGACGACCCGTAAGCCTTCTTGCCTCACGATACCAGGCCCTTACCCGTCACCTTGCCGCCTGGCGATGCACGCTGGGACTATAGCACACGCCTGTAGCCAAGTCAACCGCCCGCAACGGCGCTCCGGAGCATCGTTTTTAGCTGGCTGGTGGGTGTGAAGTCTTCTGAGTAGGGCCGGGACCTGTGTCGCGCCGCATTGAGAGTCGGGCTAGGAAGCGCGACCTACGCGGGCCGGGAGC
>JALGVE010000085.1 GCA_029820045.1 Candidatus Zipacnadia bacterium
TCAGCGCCGGCGATCACCGCCTGTGTGCCGTTGCCGGTGAGGTCGGCCGGGAAGACACACCTGACATGGCCGGTGCTCTTGTAACGCGGGACCTCGAAGGTCCAGAGTTCTTCATCTCCGCCGCCGCTGAACGCCTTGACGGTCGCGCCCATTGAGCCTGCGATGACCGCCAGGTTCCCGTCGCCGCGCAGGTCGGCCGCGCAGACGGAGTTGACGGCGCCCGAGGTCTCGCGGCTCCAGAGCAGCGTGCCATCGCCGTCAAAGAGATAGACTTTCCCGTTCGTTGAGCCAGCGATGACTTCATCAGCGCCGTCGCCGTCCACATCCGCCGCCCAGAGCGCCTGGAAGGTGTGCACGGGCACTCCCCGCTTGCGCAGCGTTGCCAGGTCAAGCTCCAGGCCCTTGCGGTTCCCTCGGACCTCCACCTCAGCAAGGTATATCGCCGTGCCCGGGCGCGGCGTCAGGGTCAGACGCAGGTCGCGCGCGCGAGCCTTCAGGTCCTTGAAATCGTAGCTGATCGGCCCGTAGCCGGGGGCGCCCCAGTTGCCGTGCGTCTCCTCGTCCGTGAAGTCCACGATCTTGTGCGTGTCCGCCTTGAACCCGTCCTCCGAGGCCTCGATGACCGCCTTGCCGAGCTGGAACAGCTTGTCCTTGCTGGAGGAGGTGGCGAACCATGCCTTGAGCGTGATGGCGTCCAGATCATAGACCGCATCAAAGCTGAGGTTGATGGTGACCGGCTGGTCATCGTCCCATTGCACGCCGCCGTCGGTCTGCAGGAGCACGCCATCCACGATGTTGCCCAGCGTGTTGCTCTTGTCCTCGGCGGGGCGGAAGACATTATGCGCCAGCGGCTCCGGCTCACAGCTCATCTGCAGGCCGGCGTCCACGGCCTCGAAGGCCCCGGCGTTGTTGGTTATGAGGTAGTTTGCCAGCTTCTCGCGGTAGCTCCAAAGCTGCGTTAGAGTGGGGGCCTCGCCACCCGCGAGTTGCGGCTTCTGAGCGGGCGGCGCGGTGGCGATGACCTGGCTGATCAATGCTCGGACCATGTCATCCGCGAAGGTGGCCAGCTCGGGCTGATAGTCGTGGAACTGCGTCTCGTCAGGCTGCGCCGTGCGTCCCGCGGTGGCGCAGACGAGCACATCGCCATCGCCCAGCGCCAGCGAGACGTCCTGCCCGTTCCCGAAGTACATGGACTGGCCCTGGTACTCGATCTCGCTGGCATCAAACAGGGCCAGGCGGCCGGGCATTACTAGCGCCGCCTGGGCGCGGGCGCTCGCCTCCGTCAGCAGAGGGATGGTTCCCTCGGTCCCGCCGACGGCCACGATGGCCGGCTCGGCCCCCTCACCGCTGACGGCAGCGGCGTTCGGCCCCAGGCGCGTTAGATGCAGCGGCGAGGCCTCCTCGCCGGAGGCGTGCAGCAAGGTGAACAGCGTTACCTGATCCCCGGCCTCGAGGTGGCCGTCCCAGATGCCGTTCATGACGCGGACTACCGGCTCCTTAATGTACGGATAGCCGCTCCAGTTGGCTCCGTACTCCTTGTCATCGTGGAGTGTGAAGCGCATCTCCGGGGTCATGCGGATGGCGCAGTGCTGCCCGGCCTGCTCCACGTCCATCCCATCCTCGCCCAGCTCGACCGTGCCGATGGTGTTCCAGACCACGCGGAAGCTGTAGTCGCCCGGCTGGACCGCCTCCATCTCGTCCGCCACCACGAACCACTGCCCCTTGAGCCAGATGATGTTGCGGTGCCAGTTGACACCCGCATAGTCTCGCAGGGTCGTCTCAGAGTACCCGACATGAGGCAGGTCCCGCATGTGCTCCAGCTCGCAGAACGGTGGGAGCGTCGCCGACTGCCCCTCGCGTAGGACCAGCATCGTGTTGTGGTACTTCGGCAGTGACAGCATATACGAGGCGTCGGCCAGCCAGATGCGGTCGTTCTGCGTCATGCGCGAAATCGAGTTGCCGTCATAGTGCTTATGTCCGCCGTTGTTCAGCCCGTCCAGCAGCAGATACTGATCCTGCGGGTCGAAACCGTTGCGGAACACCACCTTGTCCACGGCGTGCTCCTCGGGGACCTGGTCCGGCCCGTCAAAGGTGCGATAGTAGTAGGGATCGAGCGGGAAGGCCTTTGCGCCGATGAGGTCGGTGGGCTCATTCGGCTCGACGGCCGTCGTGAACTCCGACAGGTCTTGCCGCCCGGAAACCGCCAGCTTCTTCTCGGTCGCCCAAGCGTAACGGCCATCGCGGTAGTACCACCCGGCGCCGCGCAGGAAGGGCATTTCTGACCACCAGCCCGTGAAGGCGCCGGTGTCACCGTAGGTCACCGCGTAACCCAGGTTGTCCATGGACATGATGGCGTAATCCGCGTCGCGCCGAGCATTGCCGTTCTCGAAGTACGTGAGATCCGGGCGCGCCAGCGCGTAGCGCATGGTGTGATAGAGCGTCAGCCACTGATAGCCGTTACAGTCCTCCAGGGGCTTGAAGGCCTTCGCTTGCATCTTGAAGGCCTCGTCGGCGACCTCCAGCCAGCGCTCAGCCTCGCCCGCCTGGTAGTACTTGGAGAAGTACTCGCCCGCGTAGAGCAGCCCCAGCGCAGGGAAGGTCTGATGGTTGAAGCGCACTCGCTCATTGCCCACCACCCCCTGTGCCTTGGGCGCACAGGCCTCGGTGACCCACTGAAACAGTATCTTGGTGGTCTCGAGGCGCTCCTCATCCGTCAGTGCCGGACATTCCTCCACCACGTCCCAGGCCGCGATGACCCGGTAGACCCGGAAGTCCGAATCCATTCCCCAGGGGCCGCCGTAGGTGTCCGGCTTGGTCAGGTAGTGCTCGTAGGCGCGCTTGATGAGCCACACGAAGGCCTTCGCAAAGCCCTCCTTCTCCGTCAGCGCGTAGTCACTCCCCACGCTCTGGGCCTGCGAGAACAGACCTCCATGCACACCGGCGGCGAGGCCCTGCTCGGCCCGCTGCTTCTGCTTGTCCAGCCACGCCTCATCCGGATCGGTGCGAAACGCGCCGCCCCAGCGCTGCTCCGCCTCCGGGCTCAGCTTTGTCAGCAGCAGCGGGGCGAAGCTGAGGTCGCGGCCCTTCTGCGCCTGCTCTGCGAGCGCCGCCAGGCCGGCCTGCGCACCGTCCGGAGTGCTTGCTCCTATGACGAGCGCATTCTTCCCGGTGCCCCATGGGTCGTGCACCGTGCGTACCTCGTAGCCATCCTCGCCCGGGTACACATCATCGGCGAACACGTAGTAGTGGGAGTAGAGATACAGCAGGCGCCGGTTGTTGACAACGCTGCCGAGGATGACAGCGTTAGTGTCCCTGATTTCATCATCGCTTATGTCGGTGGCGGTCTTCACCGGCATCTCTGCGCCGGTGAGGTTACGGACCAGGTCCTGGACGGCCGCGGCGACCTGCTGCCACTCCTCACCCTCCGGCGCGACTATGACCGCCTGCGGCTGCCCGTCGGCCACGAGCACCGTATCGGGGAACGACTCCTTGACTGCCGTGACCTCCTGGAAACTCCTCATGTTGCTCTTCACCGCCCTGATGTTGTCGAGGTAGAGATCGAAGGGCACACCCTTGTCGTGAGCGCCGATGTAAAAGCGAAGCTTGGCGACGGCGCTCACATCGTCGCTCTCGACCATCTTCGGCTCCCAGGCCAGCTTGCGCCCGAAACCACGCATCAACTCGAACGTGGTCTTCCCGCCATCGCCGAGGGGGCTGCTCCAGTTGAGGAAGCTCAGCACACAGATGCCCTCGGCATCGTAGCCACGCACGTAGAGCGCCTGCGTGTTCTCCGGGTGGCTGGTCCACGCGTCGAAGAGGAGGGCCTTGCCGGTCAGGTCCGCGCCACCGAGATCAACGTCCATGCTCAGGTACGAATTGCCCGTCGCGTCGGCCGGGGACACGCCGGAGAGGTGGAGGCTGGCCGCCCCCTGGGACAGATAGGCGGCGTCGGTGTTGAGTTCGAGCTTCGTCTCCGGCCAGTCAGCACCTCCTGAGATGGTCACGCCCTCCAGGCTGTCGCAGTCGAACACCAGCACGGGCGCCTCAGCGTCTTGGGCGATTGCGGCCAGCGGAAGCAACGCACACAACACGTACACAGAAGTGCGCATGATCGGGACCTCCTCGAATGATTGAGACAGATGGCGAAGACGCCTATTGTCCGCCCCCCGTAGTCCCCAGCAAGCCAACTATCTCCTCGGCTACCTGCGCTCGCACCTGCTCCAGCAAGGCTGCGTCGGGAGCGTAGTCCGTAAGGGTCGTGAAGAGCGGCTTGCAGACCTCGGCCACGCGTCGGCCGCCTGGGTCGGAGGCATCGGGCTGCGGCTGAGCGCCGGCCTTCTTATTGACGAGCGCGCGCAGCAGGTGCAGGTACTCGTAGTCCTCAATCCCCTCGCGGATGAGCTTGAGACGTAGGGAGGCGACCGGGCCGTCGAAGCCGACCTCCGAGCCCGGATAGAGGAGTGAGCCATCACCGTTGACTGGGTTGTCACCCCACGGCAAGGTCAGGGGGGCCTTCCACGGGTCGCTCACCGCCCTCCACTGGGTGGTCTGCCAGTAGAGCAGGCCCTGAACGTTGAAGCGTGCATTCATCCACGGGATTATGCGCGGCGCCACGCCATAGTCATCCACCAGGAAGGTGGGATACGGCGCCGTCGGGTTGGCGCAGGTGTACCACCAGAAGGTCTCGCCCTGGCGCTGGTACTGCGGCAACCGGCGGGTGTCAACGCGCGCGAGCACCGGGCACCAGAGGTCAATCGTGCCCCGCAGTTGCGGCTCGAACTGCTCGGTGACCAGGAACCGGAGGTTCGGGTCAATCTGCTTGACCCAGCCGCTGACCTCGCGGACGCGCTCGTACTGCGGCGGCGAGGGCTCGTCCACGGCGTATACGAACGTCTTGTCCAGCCAGCCACCCTCTCGCGCGGCAGCGACCGCCTGGGTCAGTTCCTGCTTGCTGTCCGCAGGGAAGTCGCCTAACTGCCAGCTCGCGCGATAGGGCAGACGCACGGAGTTGATGCTCTCCTGGCTCGCGTATTCCTGAACGCTTGGGTCGTCAAAGCTCACGGGCAGGTCGGGGCACACGCCGTGCTCGACCAGGAACCAGAAGTATCGGTCGTGCAACTCCTGCTCGCCCGGTAAGTTCTCCGCCGAGAGCTGCCAGCGGCCCGGCTGCCCGGTCTCGAAGCTGCCGTTCTCAATCAGGTTATCCCCGCCTGCCTGCTTCAGATAGAAGTCGTCCAGCCAGACGGTGCCGGCCTCACCGGCCTCCAGCCGGATGAGAATGAAGCGCTCCGGCCCCTTGGGTCGAAAGCTGATCTCCTCCTGCTTCCAGTCATGAGCCGCGCTGGGGAAGCGCCGCTCCCAGACGTCCGTGCGCAGCGACTTGTCCCGGTAGATGATCTTGACCTGCAGCATGGCGCCGCCACGGCGCGCCTCGTCAGACCTCACCCAGGCTCCCGCGGCGTAGTCGGCATCGGGCCGCAGGCCAGGGCGTAGCATCTGATAGATGACAGCGTCCTTCGTCTGCTCACCGCTGAGTTTGACGGCATGTGTGCCCTCATGGGCCTCGCCCTGCTCGATGAGCGAGGGCAGCACGTGCTGCCCGAGCACGGACGGCATGTTGAGCCGGAAAAGCGTGCGGAGGCTGTGCTTGGCGGGCAGCGCGAAGTCCCAGACCGTGAGGGTCACCGGCACTCGCGTCTCGTCCATCCCCTCGGGCTTCACGGTCACGGCTCCGTCGTACTCGCCGGCTCGCGCGTCCTCAGGCACCGCGATCTCGATCCAGAGCGGCTGGTGGCGATCCTCAGGCAACACATCGCGCGGCTCCCAGAGGGGAAGCGGATCAGGCCACCACAGCCCGGGCTGCCAGTCGCGATGGGAGGGCTGCTTGACCTGGATGTACGCCTCCCGATAGACCTCCACCGCATCCGCCGAAATCCTAGCTTCGCCAGGGCCTGCGAAGTCCTCGATCTCGATGGCGACGTTCTTGAGCGGCTTGGCGGTGGGGGAGATGACGAGCTGGAGGACTACCTTCTCGTTGCGCGCGCCGGCGACCTTGATGCCCTCACCGCTGATCTGCTCCCCGGCGGGGCTGTCTCGGCGCACTTTCTCGGATACCGGCGGCGACCAGACCAGATACGCCGGCGGCTCCTCGTCAGTGACCTCAACGTGGGAGATACAGCGCGGTAGCTCGGCCCCCGCATCGGGGTCCGTGACGCGCAATGCGATCTCGTACCTGCCCAGGGGCACGACCTCGCCGCCTTCGTCGCGCCCATCCCACCTCAGGTCAAGACCTCCCTGGCCGACGAACTTGCGCACCTCGCCCTGGTCGCCGCTGATAGTAATCTCCCAGCGCAGGCCCTGGGCAAGGTCCGCGCGGGCGACGACCTCGTCCTGCCAGCCGTCCCCGTTCGGCGAGAAGGTGGTGGGGGCCACGGAGAGGTCGGGCGGGCGCAGTTCCACGGCGGACAGCGCTATGCGGTCGAAGAACAGCGTGGTCTCTCGCATCGGCTTCTCGAGGAAGAAGGCAACCTCGCCGATGTGACTGAGGTCCAGCCCGGGCGTGCGGCCCGCTCCCGCCCCCAGCTTGAACGCCAGCGTGGTGGTCCGCATGGGCGGGACCGTGACTCTGCGCTTGAAGCGCCCGCCGCTGCGGTCAGGAGTGTCGAAGAGGCTTACGATCAGCTCAACCTGCTGCGTACCGGGGTTGAATACATCCACCTCGAGGACCTGGTAGCCCGACCAGTTGCCGCCGCTCCACTTGCGGCCCTGCACCAGATAAATGCCCGGCCAGCCGCGGCCGCTCCCCGCGAAGGTGACCTCCAGGCTCGATCGTCCATCGGTGACATGCAGCGGGGAGAGTTCGGCGTTGACCTGGCGCAGGTCCCACGCCGCGAGCTCCGCCTGGCTCTCGAAGGAGAACAGCACCACGGACCGCGCACCATCCGCGCGGCCCTGAGGGCAACGGCATACGACGGCGACGACAGCCACGACCGCCACGACAGCCACGACCGCTAGCGACACGTAGCGCCGTTTCCTCGAGCTCCGTTGCCTCGTGCCAGGTTCCGTGCTCACCATTACGTGTCGCTCTCCCGTTCGCGGCTGCTCATGCGACAGGCGAGAAGCCATGGACAACGCCCGTCCCCGTTCGCCGGCTTCTCCACGGTCATGTTTTCGCTTGAGATGACATGTCCCTGCTGGTCTGACGCTTCTCGCGCCTCGGCAGTTCGTAACCGCCTTCAATGTACCTTCGCCGCGCGAGGCCCAAGACCTCCAGGACGGGCTTGGCAGGTGAGAGCGCCCGCCGGCATGAATATCCTCTATCATGCGGGCAGACGCCCTGCTTTCGAGAAATACGAGCGGGGTCAGAGGAGTGGCTGCCGCTTACCGCGCTCTCGGTCGCGAAGCGGGGACCGCCGTGAGGGAGGGCCGCCCGAACCCCGCCCGCAGGACGCGGTGAGGCCGGCCCCCCCCCACCCGTTGGGCGGGACAACCAGCGTAGGTCGCGCTTCCTAGCCCGACTCCGACGCTACCCTGGGGCAGACCGACGTGCAGTGGTTGTGCGCGGGCCGGCCTCGTGCGTCCCGCCCGCTGGGCGGGACAGAAGCGCCCTCGGGCAGCCCTCCAGATAGCAACGACATCGCTCGCCTGCGGCGCCATTTACATTTCTGGAAGGTCTCGGCAGGTGCGGAATCGGATCATGCCAGCCTCGCAAGAGAGCATAGAACCCGTCAGAATCGGCCTGGTGGGATGCGGCGGCATCTCAGGCAACCACCTCGCCGGCATCAAGCTGCTGCCGGAGGCGGAGTTGGTGGCGGCATGTGATGTTGACGCGCAGAGGGTCGGGGCCTTCGCGCGTGGGGCGGGCATCTCAGATACCTACACGGATTACCGCAGGCTGCTCGAGCGCGACGACCTCGAGATGGTGGACGTATGCACGAACGACGAATCCCATGCCGAGATTGCCATCGCCGCCGCACGCGCGGGCAAGCATGTGCTCATCGAGAAGCCCTTTGCGACGACCGAGGAGGAGGGCGCGGCCATCCTCAAGGCCGTGCGCGAGAGTGCCGTCAAGGCCATGTGCGCGCAGAGCCTGCGGTGGGACCCGAAGTTCAGCGCCGTCAAGGAAATGCTCGCCTCCGGGCGCATCGGCGAGCCAGTCTACGCCAGGTACTCCAGCGCCTCCTCGCCCTTCTGGCGAGAGGAGGATAACGAGCGCTGGCGGGACCGCGATCCGTCCTGGCTGCTGGTTCACAACGGCATGCACAGCTTCGACCTGATGTCGTGGTACTTAGACAGCCTGCCGAAACGTGTCTACGCGCGCTCACATCCCGGTGAGGCATGGTTACCGGTCCACGAGTACGTCACGTGCAGCATCCGCTTCGAGAGCGGCGCCCTTGCCCAGACGGAGGAGAACCGCATCATGCGGCCCCCTCGCTACCCCTTCCACTGCGAGCTGTACCTCGTGGGCACCAGGGGCACGATGGACCTTAGCGATCGGCTCACTCACTCGGCCAGCCTCTATAACAACGACGGCTTCAACCTGCTCGGGGCGCACACCACGTGGTCGCCCGATGATCCTGACCAGCCCTTCGCTGGCGAGATGCGCGCGTTCATCAGGGCCATCCGCACGGACTCCGAGCCGCCGGTCCCCCTTGAGTTCTCCATGCACGTGCTGCGCGGTGTGCTTGCAGCCGCGAGGTCAATGAGGACCGGCGAGGCCGTGGAGGTGGCGCGATGAGGCAGCGTAGACTTCGCTGCGGCATCGTCGGCTTCGACTTCGGGCACCAGGGCGCCTTCGCGGACGCCCTGGCCGGGCGGCCGGAGGTGGAGATAGCCGGCGTCTCGGACCTGCCCGAGGCCAGCGACGAGGCCCGACAACGGGGCCGCCGCTGGGCTGAGGAGCACGACGTGCCCTACCACGAGGCCTACCGCGAGCTGTTCGAGACCGGGGAGTTGGACCTGGTCTCGCTGTGCCTGCCGCCGGGGAAGAACCCGGAGGTCGTGGAGCAGGCATGTGCCCAAGGCCTGCACGTGATGAGCGAGAAGCCTATCTCGGCGGACACCGCCGGCGCGGAGCGCATCGCGCGAGCCGTACGAGGCGCCGGGGTCAGGTTCACCTTCGGCTTTCACGCCGCGCGCTTCGCGCCGCCCATCAGTCGCGCCATCTCCCAGGCGAGATCAGGCGCGGTCGGCGAGGTGCGGGTGCTCAACTGCACCTGGCTGCAGAGCAAGGGCCCGCGCTACACCATCTCAATCGAGGAGGCCCAGCGGCGCAAGGCGGCAGGCGAGCCCTCCGTCGGCGAGCTGGCGAACTTCGGTGGCTACGTCTTCCTGGCCTTCAAGGCGCTGGCCGGGGCGAGCGTGAGGTCGGTCTACGCCGAGAGCGGCGCGTTCTTCTACGAGAGCTACCGCATCGCCGAGATTGATGACATGTCGCTGGTGACGCTGGAGTACCGCAACGGGGTTGTGGCGACCGCAATCATCGGGCGCACTACCACGCAGTCCATCCCGGGCACGGATGTGCGCTTTGAGGTCATCGGCAGCGAGGGCGTATTGCACATCAACCATGGCCTGGGGGATCGCATGTTCGTCTACGGTGACTTCCGCGAGGGGGATGATCCTTATGACCGGGGCGGCTTCGAGACGCCGACCTTCGGGCGCGCCTCACACGAGTTGTATGTCGCCGACTTCGTGAGCGCAATCCTGGAGGACCGCGAGCCGGAGCTGACCATCGAGGACGCCCTCGACTCCGACGCCTTCCTGGTCGCCGCGCTCGAGTCCGCGAGAACTCACCAGCCCGTCAAGCCTGCCTGGAACTGAGGAGGAGCATCGGTTTTAGCCGGCTGGGGCTGTGCAAGTGTGAAGGGGCCGCAACAGGCGGACAGTCGGCCTTTTCGCAGACGATCCACCTCCGCCAAGGCTACGGCGGACAAGCA
>JALGVE010000086.1 GCA_029820045.1 Candidatus Zipacnadia bacterium
AGGCGGGGGCGCCGGCGCTACCACAGATGCCTCCATGTGTGCCTCAGTAGGACAGGCGCCCTCGCCTGTCAAGATGATGGCACCAGGCACAGGCGGGGGCGCCGGCGCTACCACAGATGCCTCCATGTGTGCCTCAGTAGGACAGGCGCCCTCGCCTGTCCGCGCAAGCGCAGCAGGCACAGGCGGGGGCGCCGGCGCTACCACAGATGCCTCCATCTGTGCCTTGGTAGGACAGGCGCCCTCGCCTGTCGGCGCAAGCGCAGCAGGCACAGGCGGGGGCGCCGGCGCTACCACAGATGCCTCCATGTGTGCCTTGGTAGGACAGGCGCCCTCGCCTGTCAAGATGATGGCGCCAGGCACAGGCGGGGGCGCCGGCGCTGCCATGTCCGGCGGCCCACGTACCCGCCCTCTGCGTCCGCCCACCGAAGATTCAACCCCGCGGATAGGATTCCTTCCACTGATACTGACAGGTCTCAGGCAAGCGCGCGGCGAAGGCATACAGAGTAACTAAGCAGATGGTCAAAGGAGTGTTGACGCCATGGTGTTCCGGGTGATGGCGCTTGTTGTGTGCGGGGCCGCGGCGACCGCAGCTCTTGCCGGCCCGCGGGATGTCAACTACCTCACGAATCCCGGCTTCGAGGAGGTGGCTGAGGGCAAGGCGGTTCAGTGGGAGTTCTACGGCGAGGGCTACGAGCTTGTCCCCGGAGGCGGCAGGGAGGGCGGCACCTGCATCAAGTGCGTGGGTACCGACGACCGGGCGGTCTACGGCGCCAAGCAGGTCATCACCTTCGACCCGCCCATCGAGCATCCGTTCGCGTTCTCGGGTTGGAGCAAGTGCGAAGACGTCAAGGGCGGCGGCGACTACAACTTCTATCTTGACGTTCACTACGCCGATGGCACGCCGCTGTGGGGGCAAAAAGCCAACTTCGACCGCGGCGCCCATGGCTGGGAGTTCGCGGAGAGTATCTTCGACCCGGCGAAACCCGTAGCCAGCATCGAGTGCTTCGTGCTTTTCCGACATGCCACGGGCACGGTCTGGTTCGATGACATGCGCGTCTCGCTCACGCCCTTCAAGTTCGGCCAAGCGAAGGTGCTGGCTGGCGCGACGGGACCGGGCTGCGTGGATGCCGTCGTCTCGGCGACCATCTCCGCCCACTGGCGCATCGAGATACTCCGAGGCGAGAAGGTGGTCTTCACCCAGGAGGGCGAAGGCGCCTCGCAGCGGATCGCCTGGGAGGGGAGGGATCGTGAGGGCCACCATGTGCCCCCGGGCGCATGTACGCTCAGAGTCAGTGCCACCGACGACCTGCTCGGGGAGAGGATCGAGATGACCCGCGAGGTGAATACGGCGGCGGTCGGCCCCAGGAAGAACTACGCCCTCTGGACCGAGTCGAGTATGAAGCGTGTCATGCCGACGGACCTGCCCGACGAGGTCCCGGCAAAGCCGAAGCTTACCTTGCAGGCCGCGCGCAACGAGTACGAGAGCGGGCAGATCGTGCTGCTGGCGGCCGCCAGGCACCCGCTCAAGAACGTCAGGGTAGAGCTGGGCGATCTGCGCGGCCCCGAAGGGGCGACGATCAGCGCGGATAACCTGCAGTGGCATCAGGTCGGCTACGTCTGGGTTGAGAAGCAGTACGCCCACCCCAAGGTAGCGCAGTACGCTCCCTGCTGGTGGCCGGACCCCCTGCTGCCGGTGGAGAGCTTCGAGGTCGAGCCCTCCTGGGCGCAGCCCATCTGGGTCACCGTGTACGTCCCACCCCAGACGCCGCCGGGCGCCTACGCGGGCTCAGTGACGATCAAAGCCGAGGGCAACGAGGACGCGGTCGTGCCGCTGGAGCTGGAGGTCTATGACTTCACGGTTCCGGTGCAGGGGCACCTGAAGACCGCCTTCGCGCTCATGCAGGGCTATCTGGAGAAGGTCTACGGGAAGGAGAACGTCACCCGCGAGCTGCGCTGGAAGTACGGCGACTATCTCCTGGCGCATCATCTCAACCCGGACGACATCTCTCGCACTGAGCCACCCGCGATAGAGGACATCGCGCACTACTATGACCGCGGGCTGAACGCCTTCAATGTGCTGAACATGGTCGAGCCGCGCGGCGACCGGCCCTGGCGCTGCAACAGCCCGGTGGAGGTGTACACGCCTGAGTTCAAGCAGAGCATCATCGAGAGGCTTGACCCCTACGTGAAGGAGCTCAAGGCGCGCGGGCTGGCAGATAAGGCCTACATCTACACCTTCGACGAACGGGGCAAGGAGTACACCGACGCCATCCGCCAGTTCTTCGGGATGGTCAAGGAGCGCTGGGGCATTCCGACGCTCACCACGGCGAAGGTGCCGCAGGACCCCGAGATGATGCGCGACCTGAACATAGACTGGAACTGCCCGGTCAGCCCAGTCTATCGCTTCGATCAAGCTGAGCAGTGCCGGGCCGAGGGCCTGCAGGTCTGGTCGTATGTGTGCTGCGGGCCGCGACAGCCGTACGCGAACTTCCTTGCTGACGACCCGCTCATCGAGGCGCGGCTCATCTGGTGGCAGGCCTTCCAGCAGAAGATGGATGGCTTTCTTTACTGGGGTCTGAACATCTGGGGCCGTGAGCACAACGACGCGCCGATTGACCTGGCGGAGGGCCCGCGACTGAAGTGGAGTATCACCACCGGCGGCGAGCGCTGGTCCGCCCTGCACGGGGACGGCGAGCTGCTTTACCCGCTGCCGGATGGGCCGATGGGCTGCATCCGGCTGGAGAACCTACGCGACGGGCTGGAGGACTACGAGTACCTCTGGGCGCTGGGCAAGAAGCAAGGAGACGTGTGGTCTGCGCGCGTGGACTCCGAGCCGGTTACGAAGTCGCTGACGCAGTTCACGCTGGACCCAGAAGCGCTGCTGGCGCAGCGTGAGGCCATCGCCCGGAAGCTGGCGCACTAGTGCCTGGCCGGAGGGGCCGGTCGCACAAATGGAGGGGCCGAATGGGGAAGGAGGACGCGACCTGTCCCCCGTAGCTTCAGCGAAGGGGGAAGCGTCCTCAGGGGCCCCATCCGGCCCGCGGACGGAGACGAAGGCATGGGCCGGATACTCGGCCTCCGGCTCCCCCCGGAGCCTCCTATTCGGCCCCTCCACTCACGCGACGTGTCGCAAGGCCACTGAACCCGTCAGGAGGGCCAAACAAGGGGATGTGAGTGATGAGAAGGGCGACGACAAGCATCGTTATGTCGGGAGTGGCGCTGGTCACGGTCGCGACGATCGCCTGGGGCGCAACGACAGTCAAGGAGACGGAGCCTGGCAAGTGGCGGATCCAGAACGACCTGATTCGCGTGGAACTGGACACCGCCAGCGGTGCGCTCTCGGTGCTGGACAAGCGCATTGACTATCTCTGGACTCAACCCGGCGCGGCGGAGACAGAAGTGCCGGAGATCGTCATCCCGCAGGCCGCAAAGCCGCCCGTCATTGACGGTGACCTGGGCGAGTGGGCCGGGGAGCCGACCTTCGCGCTGACGCCGGAGATGGTGGCCGACGCGCGCGAGGTTGACGGGCCCGAAGACCTCAGCGCCCAGGTGCGCTGCTCATGGGATGCAGCGGCGCTCTACCTTGCGGCGGCGGTCAGGGACGAGAAGGCACAGTGGGTGAAGGAGGGCCAGGATTCGTGGTGGGAGGCCGACACCATCGAGTTCTGGGCGGGCGGCAAGCAGATGGCGCTGCTGCTGGGGCCTGAGAAGATCGGAACTTGGAGCAGCGAGGGACCGCTGGCCGGAGCGCAGGTGAAGATGAAGATCGTGGCGGGCGGCTATCAGGTGGAGGCGGCGCTGCCGTGGGAGGCGATCGGCGCCGGCGGCAAGCATCAGCCCGGGATGCGGCTGCGCTTCGCGCTGGGCATTAACGACGCCGATGACGACACCGGCCGGCAGGGGCAGCTCTACTTCCCGCGCACCTGGGTACACTCCGATCCATCGTCCTTCGCCTGGGCCACGCTGGCGGACACGGAGGGTCGCGTCCCGCCACTGGCGGCAGCAGTCGAGGAAGCGGCCTGCCGGAACGTGACTGCCATCGCGGGCAAGCCGGCAGGAGTGCAGTACGAGACTGACCTCAAGGACTCCAACGGGAACATGCTGCCGGCGACGGTGAGTCTGTCTGTGCCCGACGCTGCTGCCGACCTGATCGTGACCATCGAGATGCCGCCGGAAACCCCGGTGCGGCGGCTTGAGGGACTGGCGCCCCTTGCGCTGCCCAGTGACAAGGGGGAGATACTCGGCGCGCGGTATTGCGACGGCATTGCGGTGCCGGTGACGGACTTGAGCTGGAAGGGTCAGACCTGGCGGACGTACGCGACCCTGGACATGCCCTGGGTGGGGCTGACTGACGGCGACAAGGGTTACCTGATGCTCTTTGAGACGCCGGACGACGGGGCGGCGCGGCTTGACCAGGTCGCCACCGAGGCGGGCGCCTTGCTCGCGCCAAGGGCCTACTGGGAGGGCAGCAAGGGCGCCTTCGCCTACCGGCGGGTGATGAGCTACCGTTTCACCTCTCGGGGCGGGCACACCGCAATCTGCAAGCGCTACCGCGACTACGCGAAGCAGCAAGGGCTGGTCGTGACGCTGCGGGAGAAGGCACGCCGGCTGCCGGCGGTGGCGAAGCTGATCGGCGCGCCTGACTTCTGGGGCGTGCCAGGCCTCAAGTGGTGCCAGGAGGCGAAGGCGGCGGGCATAGACCGGGCGCTGGTGAATGGTCGCTGGCCCGCCGAGGACATGCAGAAGATGGTTGACATGGGCTACCTGGTGGGCGAGTACGACAACTACGTGGACCTGCTGGAGGGCGAGCGCGGCGCCAACGGCACCTACGGACCGCTCAAGGAGGACGTGCGCATCGCCGCTGACGGCTCCATGGTCAAGGGCTGGCTCACCTGGGACAAGAAGAAGCAGTTCTACAAGCGCTGTTCAGCGACCGCCACCGAGGCCGCGAAGCGCGAGATACCAGCAGTGCTGGCAGAGTATCCGTATAACGCGCGCTTCCTGGATGTGACCACCGCCTCCGGCCTGCGCGAGTGCTACCATCCCGATCACCCGCTCACTCGCACCGGCGACCGGGAGGCCAACACCGAGCTGGCGCGCTATGTCAAGAGCCTGGGGCTGGTGCTCGGCGGCGAGCATGGGCGCTGGTACGGCGCGCCTGTCTACGATTACTGGGAGGGGATGCAGAGCGGCGGCTTTTACTCGTGGCCTGCCGGGCATGTCGGCAAGGAGATCCCCGAGACGCGCGAGGACATCGGCGAGCGCTATCTGACCTGGGGCCTCGGCCACGAGCATCGCGTCCCGCTGTGGGAGCTGGTCTTCGGCGACTGCGTGGTCTCCACCTGGTACTGGGGCGACAGCACCGGGCACCTCTACCAGGCGGCCCCGGAGCTGGCCGACAAGAAGGACGCCTTCAACATCCTCTACGGCACCGTGCCACTTTACTGGGTCAACAGGCCCTACGGGCTCAACTGGAACACGCTGCGCGACCGGCTGCTGGCGAGCTACCGCAACGTCTGCAAACTCCACGAGCAGATCGGCTACGATGAGATGCTCTCCCATGAGTTCGTGACCGCGGACCGCGCCGTGCAGCGCACGCGCTTCTCCGGCGGCACAACCGTAACTGTGAACTTCGGCGGCACGCCTTATACCGTGAAGGCGAAGGCCGGGGAGTACAGCCTCGGTCAGTACGGCTTCCTGGCCGAGGGCCCGGAGGTCCTCGAGTATAAGGCTCTTGGGGGCGGTGGGGAGGTGACGTACATCCGCACCTCCGGCTATCTCTTCTGCGACGCGGCAGGAAAGGAGCATGACTTCGGACCCGTGGTGACAGCGGGCCGGGTAACGGTGCGCACGCCTGCCGCCGACCGGCAGACGCTGCGCCTCAACTGTGAGGGCGGCCCGGCTCAGATACGGCTCTCGCAGGTCCAAGTCGGCATTCCGACCGAGCCGGCGAAGTGCCGCCTCTTCGTGCTCGATGAGCTGGGCGAGCGGAGCGGCTACGAACAGATGGCGCTCCGGGATGGTGTGCTCACTGTCAAGCCGCGCGCCGAGCGCCTTGAGCTTGCGTGGGGCAAGGCCATCGCCGCGCCTGACCTCGAGCTGGCGGAGCGCGGCATCGAGCTCGCGACAGCCGAGGTCCAGCAAGGGCAACCGCTGCAAGTGAAGGTCCGCGTCACGAATCGAGGGGCGGCCCCGGCGCGCGGGGCGACAATCGCGCTGAGCATTGGTGACCGGCTGGTGGGGAAGCAGAAGACCACGGTGCCGTCGCTTGGGTCTGCTGCTGCACAGTTCACGGTGGATACCGGCAGGCTCGACGGCTCACGCCGGCTGACCGCTCGGGTCAGCGTGCCTGGACGCCAACTGCTGACCTTGAACGACGAGGCGAGCACCGAGGTGTTCATCCAGCCGAACCTCGACGCCTGGAGCAAGCGAAGGGCCGTGACTGTGACCAACAACGAGGTGAGCAGAAGCGACGCAGTCGTCAGCGCCGACGTGGACTTCGGCGAGGCAGGCGTTGACCCGGCGTCGGTGAGAGTCGTCGAGGGCGCCGGGGCCGAGCCGAGGCTGGTCCCGGCGCAGTTTGAGCCGGATGCGGGCGGAGATGCCGGCCAGGTCTGGTGGATCATGCCGGGTGAGACGCCGGCCGGCCAGCAGCGCCGCTTCAGCATACTCTATGATGCGCGTGAGCTGGCGGGCCGACACGAGCCTCCCGACGCCGAGATGTGGGACGCCGACACGGAGTCGGTAACGACGCCTGCATATCGAGCGAAGCTGAGCCAGGGCACGATCGCCGAGGTCTATGACTTCCTTGGCGACGCGCCGGACAAAAGCATCTTCGTCGGCATCGTGGTCTCCAGCGGTGACACGGGCTGGGTCCATGAGCAGGGCGAGGTGACGGACCTGCGCCTGCTGAGCCAGGGCCCCGTGCGCACGGTCGTGGAGGTGGATAAGGCGCTCGCGAAGGGCTACAGCTACACGAAGCGGTACGAGTTCTACCCGACTTACTTCATCGTGAGGACCACCTGCGAGCCGAAGATAGGCAGCCTCACCCGCGCCTACTACGGCCTGCCCTGTAAGTACGAGGATGACAAGGGTAACACCGCACAGATAGACGGCAAGGGGGACGCTGAGGGAGTAAGCGGCAAGGACCCGAACCCCAAGTGGTACGTCGCCTACGCGGACGGCTGGGCGCACTCGTGCCTCAACCTGAGTGACGCCAGCAATGTGACCTACTGGGATGGCGGCGCGTGGGGAGGCGTGGGCTTGAACGTGGGCGGCTCCGGCATCGGCGAGGTCGCGTACGTGTTCCACGGCGGTCAGCAGGAGGCCTCCTTCGCCGAGCGGGACTACGCCCTGCTAACCAGCTCGCCTGCGGTGGTGGTGGGCGAGTGAGGCGTGGACGGCGGCCTCACCCCCCTGCCCCCCCTCTCCCTCGCGATCTTCGCGCGCAGGGCGGCGCGCGAAGGTCTCTCGGGAGGAGGGGGGAAAACGCAGTGCGGAGGGGCCGGGTTTCAGCTCGGCCCACAGGTGGACGTGTGGTCGGAAGTCTGAAGAGGTGCTCGCGGCCGTCTGCACAATCTCTGCCGCCGACAACCTGCATAAGGAGACCTGACCAATGAAGAACCCCATCAAGATCTGTGCTCATCTGTACGCATACACGCGGTTGTCGGAGGGCGGAGACCTGTGGCCGCTGCTCGATCAGATCTTCGCCGACTTCGCGGCGGCGGGCCTGGAAGGCATCGAGCTGATGCACACCGTGCTCGACCGCGAGGACTCGGTCGAGCGCATCGGCAACCTGTCGGCCGAGCACGAGGTGCCGGTGATAGGCAGCTCGTTCGGTGGCAATATGTGGGACCCGGCGCAGACCCAGGAGGTGCTGGCGCGCGCCGAGCAGGTCATCAATGCCGTGGCCGACCTGGGCGGGCATACGCTGGGGACCAGCACCGGTTCGACAGGCGAGAAGAAGACCCCCGAGCAGCTCGACACGCAGGCCGAGGTCCTGCGGCAGATCATGGCGATCGCCGAGAGCCGCGGTGTGACCATGAACCTGCACAATCACACCTACGAGGTCCAGTGGAATGAGCACGAAGTACGCGAGAACATCGCCCGCATACCCACGGTCAAGCTCGGCCCGGACCTGAACTGGCTGCGTCGCGCTGGCGTCGAGCCGCTGGGCTTCCTGCGGCGGCACGCCGACCGGGTCGTCTTCCTGCACCTGCGCGATCAGAAGGGCGAGCGCTGGACCGAGGCGCTGGGCGAGGGTGACGAGGACTATGTGGCGCTGGCGAAGGTGCTCGACGAGATAGACTACAAGGGCGAAGCCACCATCGAGCTTGCCCACGAGCGCGACCAGGAGTTCACCCGGCCCATGGGCGAGCTGTTCAAGGTGAGCTGCGAGAACCTCCGCCACGCGTTCGGGCTCTAGGGCTTGCTGTCAGAACTGACGCTGGCTTGTGAATGGGTAGGGCCTGCACCGCAGCGGCACGGCCGAACCGGCCTGCATCAGCGTAGGTCGGGCTTTCTAGCCCGACACCGCTGACGGTCGCGGAAACGACTCACGAGTCGGGCTGGAAAGCCCGACCTACGCACGGCATTCTCTGGCTTTTCCCGAATACGCCAACAGCATCGAGAAACAGTACTAGGACGCACCGATGGCACGACCAGCAGGTGGAACGTTCAAGCCCGCCGCTACGTCGAAATCGGCGATGATATGCGTGACCGCTTGCTGGGAGGTTCGAGACATGAGTCGCGCAGGTCGCCGTGTGTTTCTGGTCGTATGCTCGCTTGGGCTGGTCCGAAGCGGATGGGCCGACGGGGGGATGTTCCCCGCGCAGTTCGCAGGCAGCGGCGAGTCCGCTGACCAGCGCGCTATCGTGGTCTTCGACGAAGGGCACGAGACCCTGATCCTGCAGACCGCCTACGAGGGTGAGAGCACGGACTTCGCCTGGGTGATACCCATCCCCGTGCTGCCGCGCGCAGGCGCTATCAGCACGGTCGCGCCCGCGGTCTTTGACCACCTCTACGAGCTGACAGAGCCGCGCGCCTACGAGTACGCCGGATACAGCCCGCAGTGCATGCTCGGTTGCAGTGGTGACCGGCAAGGGCAGGAGTTCCGGTCGGTCAGGGTGTGGCGGACCATGCGGGTGGATGACTACCAGGTGGTCGCCCTCTCGGCGCAGGAGAGTTCGGACCTGGAGGGCTGGCTGAACGCTAACGGCTACGCCTTCCCCGTCGGGCATCAGCAGGAGCTCCAGTACTACGTGGACAAGTCGTGGTTCTTCGTGGGGGCGAAGGTCAGCCTGGCCGGGGACGGGACGGGGACAGGGCCGCCCGGCGACGGCGGGAACCTCGGCGACGGCGAGGCGGAGGAGATGAAGCCCTTGCGCCTGTCCTTCAATACTCCTGAGCCGGTCTATCCCATGCGCATCTCAGCGGTCAGCAGCAACAGCGAGGTCGAGGTGCTGTTGTACATCATCGCGCGCCACCGAATGACCTCCGCCAACTACAAGACCGATCAGGTTGAGTTGACCTCTGACTTCACCGGCGGCGACTTCACCGAGTTCTACGAGCAGCAGTTCCGCGCCAGCCTGGCGCGCGCCGGAGCCGGGTCATTGCTGCTGGAGTACGCCGGCCAGCTCCCCCGCTGGTACGCCGAGATGGATCGCGAGGACCTCGGCCTGGGCGAGGGGGACTTCTACGTGACGCGCCTGCGCACATATCTGACCCAGGACCAGATGCAGCAGGACGTCGTCCTCAAGCAGGCCGCCACGGACGGCGGCTTCGGACCTCTGCCAAGGTGCGCCTGGCGGGCCTCGGCCTGGTCGTGGGGTTAGCGGTGATGTTAGGAGTCACGGCGGGCGATCCTCGCAGGCTCCTCCGCGGCGTGCTGGTTGTGACTGTCATCATTCTGCTTGTCATCTGAGACAGGCTCAGCGACCAGAGTAACAAGCCGCAGCCGGAGCGGCGGACCCAGGTGCGCTTGCCCTCTAACAGGGGGACCGTCCCCGGGGTGCCGCAGCCTTTTCGCACAGGCTCAGTTGGTGAAAGGATGGCGAGACGAAGGTGACGCGCCGCGAGCGAATTGAGGCGCTGCTTGAGGGCCGGGAGGTTGACCGCACGCCAGCCAGCACGTACGGCGTGGACCGCTACAGCCAGCCCTGGATG
>JALGVE010000006.1 GCA_029820045.1 Candidatus Zipacnadia bacterium
GCAACGCCCGGCAGGACTGAAGTCCTGCCCTCCGTACGGCACGGCTTTGCTAGCCGCCGTGCCCCGCCCTACACTACTCACAAGGCGACTTACTCTAAAACCGATGCTCCTGGCTGCGGTTCTGCTCCGGTTGCGCGGGGGTAGTGATTGTGTTATAATCGCTGCACGCAAGCGGGGCCTGAGACAGGATCCATCATGTATGCGCATACTTGGCCCTTCCTGCTGCGCGTCAGAACAGACGCGCAGCCATCAAGTCCATGGGAAGGAGGTTCCCAGGGGTGTCTGAAGAGCCTAGACTTTACGAAGCGATGTACATCCTGGACACGGAGTTGTCCGACGACGAGGTCGAGGAGCAGGTAGAGCAGATCGAGAACGTGGTGCGAGAGGCAGGCGGAGAGGAAATCGCGACACGCGACTTCCGCACCCGACGGCTGGCCTATGAGATAGATGGACATACCCACGGTGCGTACAAGCTCCTTTACTTCCACGGCTCCGGCGAGGTAGTGAGCGCCCTCAATGCCGACCTGAACATGCGGGCGGCTGTTGTGCGGTCACGCACGTACGTAGCAAACCCGGAGGCGATCGTCAGCGAGAGAGCACCTGAGGAGGAGCGTTCAGAGCAGCCGGCAGAGGCAGCAGCGCCGCCAACCGAAGCCGAGGACGCTGGCGGGGAAGAGGCCGACGAGTAGTTCCACCGCAAGCTGATCGAGGGCGGAGGGCTTCGGCCCTCCGCTGTTGTGTAGACGCGAGACTGTCGTCCGGCACAGCCGGGGCATCTCGCAAACGGTCTCAGACCGGGAGGCGGTGGGTGCATTGATAAACAGCGTTGTGTTAGTAGGCCGGTTGGGCAACGATCCGGAACTGACCTACCTCGACAGTGGGATGGCGCTCGCGAAGTTCCGCCTGGCGGTGCAGCGTCCCCCGAGGAGGGGCGGGGAGCAGGATGGAGGCGACACGGGCCAGAGCCAGGACACGGACTGGCTGGACATCGTGACATGGGGGCGGCAGGCGGAGACCTGCCACCAGTACCTGAAAAAGGGCGCACTCGTGGGGCTGGAGGGCCGGATACAGACGCGCACCTGGACACGGCAGGACGGGACCAAGGGATACGGGGTGGAGATAAACGCCCGCCGGGTGCAGTTCCTGGAAAGCCGGCGCGACCGCGAGGCGCGCGAGGCGGCCCAGGCCACGGCCGGGCAGTCCGCCCCACCGCCTCAAACGCCTCCGGCCGAGCAGGCGCCTCAGCCTAGTCAGCCTCCTGCAGCCGGGAATACCTGGCCGGGCGATGAAGAGGAAGACCCCTTCGGCGATCAATAGGGCCATCTGCTGACGGAAGGATAAGCCGCATGAGTGCCGGCGGCAAGGGGAAATCAGTCGTAGCCGCCGTGGACCTAGGCGGGACGACCTTCACGGTCGGCATGCTCGACCGGGCAGGTGAGGCGCTGACCAGCGCTTCCTATGACACGCCCCGGTCTCACGAGGAGCCCCTGGCGCTGGGAGCCGCCGTCGCCGCGGTGCAGGGGCTGCTGGAGAAGGCGGCGGTCAAGCCTGAGCGGCTTGTGGCGGTGGGCCTCGGCATTCCCGGCCCCGTGGACCCCGAGACGGGCGTGATAAAGCAGTGTCCTAACCTCCCCGAACTCGACGGCATAGCAGCCGTCGAGATGCTCGAGGGCGAGTTCGGCGTCCCGGTCTTTCTCGGTAATGACGCCTTCTGCGCCACGCTGGCGGAACTGCGTTACGGGGCGGGCCGGGATGTGGAGAACCTGGTGATGCTTACCCTGGGCACCGGCGTCGGGGGAGGCATAGCTCTTGACAACAAGGTGCGTCGTGGGCCCAGACAGATCATGGGGGAGGTCGGGCACCTCATCGTTGACCCGAACGGCCCCAAGTGCGGCTGTGGGAATCACGGCTGCCTGGAGGCGATCGTCGGTCGGGACGGGATCGTGGATCGCGCCCTCCGCCTGCTGGAGCAGGGGCGCAAGAGCATCCTTGAGGACCAGGTTGGCAGCGACCACGACAAGCTGACGCCGAAGCTGATCGCCGAGGCCGCGCAAGCGGGCGATGAGCTCGCGCGGCAGGTGGTGCAAGATACCGGCTACTACGTCGGCGTGGCGTTGTGTGACTGCATTGTGCTTACCGATCCTGACCTCATCCTCATAGGCGGCGGCATCGCCGCGGCCGGCGACTTGCTGTTCGACACGATTCGGCGCACCGTGCGCCATCGCAGCCGGATAAGCGGCTTTGACGTAGCCAAGATCATTCCGGCGGAGCTAGGGAACAAGGCTGGCATGTACGGCGCCGCCGCCATGGCCTGGGAGGAGCTGGAGGAGGGCGGTTCAGCGTAGCAGTTACCGTTGACACGCAGAGCCGTCGAAACCACTGACCACACCAGCCCGAGCGACCCTCGGGCATAATGCGTCTGCGAGCACCCGGTGCGCGCCATCATCTAGAGAATCGACCGGCAATGAGGAAGCGACCGATAGACGGTCTTCACGATAGGTTGCAGGCATCTTCAGAGTTGACCGCGGTGGCCGAAGCGGTCAGCGAGCGCCTGCCCGTTTGCGTCGAGGGTATCAGCGGGGCGGGCTCGGCGCTGCTCATCGCAGGACTGATGGCGGCCGGCGGGACCGCGCTGATCGCTACCTACAACGACGAGCGCGCCCGGCGTCTGGCCGATGACCTGAAGGCGCTGCTCGGCGACGATGCCAACGGTCAGGCAAAGGCGCGCGTGCTTGTATACCCCTCTATCGCCTCGGCCCTCTACGACGGAGTAACCCCCGAACGCGCGGAAGTGGCGGACCGGCTCACCGTGCTGGAGCGCCTCTGCGCCGGCGACGAGGTCATCGTCGTCGCCAGCGTGCAGGCGCTGATGCTTCACACCATGCCCAAGTCGGCGATGATGGAGGCGCGGCGCGAGCTGCACCTCGGCGACACCGTTGACCGCGACGACCTGGCGATGGCGCTGCTGAACCTCGGCTACGAACGCGTGGACCTCGTGGATGAGGTTGGGCAGTTCTCGGTGCGCGGCGGGATCGTGGACATCTCCTGCCCGGCGATGTCAGGGCCGGTGCGTATTGAGTTCTTCGGAGATGAGATAGAGTCGCTGCGTCGGTTCGACCCGATTACGCAGCGGTCCGTGGGGGACCTGGAGCGCGCCGGCATCGGCCCGGCCGGGGAAATCCTGCTGACGGAGGAGAGGGTGCGGCGCGCGCTGCCGCTCATCAAGGGAGCGTTTCACCGGGAGCTGGACAAGCTGATCGCGGCGCAGAAGCAGCGGGAGGCGCAGCGGCTGCGGGAGCGGCGTGATGAGGATCTGGAACGGCTGGAGCAGCTTCGCCCGGCGGAGGGCCTGATTCATTACCTGCCCTACCTCTATCCCGAGCGCGAGAGCGTGGGCGACTACCTCCCTGAGGACAGCCTGGTCGTCGTTGACGAGCCGGTGAGGGTGCAGGCGCACGGCGAGGCGTTCATGGAGGATGCCAAGGACAGCTATCAGAGCGGGGTCAAGCTGGGCCAGCACTTGCGTCTGCCGGAGACCGCGTGCATCAGCTTCGAGCGGCTCGCCGCTGGACATCTCAGCCCCACGGCCGAGGGGCAGAGAGCCGTGGTCTACCTGAACATGCTCCACCACGAGGTGCCTTGGCAGCCCGAGACGCTGACGATGCCCTTCTCGACTCCGCCCGTGGACAGCTTCGGCGGCAAGTTCGAGCTGCTAGCTGAGGGGCTCGATGAGTGGCAGCATGAGGGCAAGTACGTGCTGGTGACCTCCGGGGAGCCGGAGAAGGTGGCCGATGGCCTCCGCGGCCGAGGCGTGCGACACGTGGAGGTATGCCGGGATGATCTGAATCTGGAAGCGGGCAAGATCGTGGTCTGCGACCTGGGCCTCTCCGGCGGCTTCAAGCTGCCCAGCGCCGACCTGATCGTGCTGAGCCCGGCCGAGATCTACGGCTGGCGCAAGCTGCGGCGTCCGAGGGCCGCCAAGTATCAGCGCGGCTTCGCGCTCACCTCCCTGCGCGAACTGCATGAGGGCGACCTGGTGGTGCACATCAACCACGGGATAGGTCGCTACACGGGCCTCTCCAAGCAGACGATCGGGGACATGGAGCGGGACTACCTGGTAATGGAGTACCGCAACGGCGACAAGCTGTACGTGCCGGTGACGCAGCTCGATCGCGTGCAGCGCTACCTCGGCTCCGAGGGCGCGAAGGTCGAGCTGGACACTCTGAAGGGCAAGCGGTGGGAGCGCGCAAAGAAGAGCGCCCGTAAGTCCGCCAGGCTGCTCGCTGCTGAGCTGATGAAGCTCTACCAGGAGCGCGAGACAGCCCCGGGCTTCGCCTTCTCGGGGGCCTCGCCCTGGCTCCAGGAGTTGGAAGCATCCTTCCGCTACGAGGAGACGCCGGATCAGTGGCAAGCCATCCAGGACGTGAAGCGGGACATGGAGGATGACCAGCCCGCCGACCGCCTGGTATGCGGGGACGTCGGCTTCGGGAAGACGGAGATAGCGGTCCGCGCCGCCTTCAAGGCGGTGCTCGACGGCAAGCAGGTGGCCGTGCTGGCCCCGACGACGGTGCTGGCGCACCAGCACCTCAACACCTTCCGCGAGCGGCTCGGCGCCTATCCCGTCGAAGTTCGCATGCTCAGCAGGTTCCGCAGCCGGGCCGAGCAGCGCAAGATCATCGAGGGCCTTCGCAGCGGCAGCGTGGACATTGTCATCGGCACGCATCGGCTACTTGTGTCGGATGTGCGCTTCAAGGACCTGGGGCTGCTGATCATTGATGAGGAGCAGCGCTTCGGGGTCAAGCAGAAGGAGCAGCTCAAGCGACTTCGCGTCGGAGTGGACGTGATCACGCTGACGGCGACCCCGATCCCGCGCACGCTCAACATGGCGCTGTCGGGCATCCGGGACATCTCCCTCATCAATGACCCACCGCCGGGCCGACTGCCGATCCGGACCTTCGTACGCGAGCGGGATGAGGACCTTATCCGCGAGGCGATCCGTAGGGAGATCGAGCGTGGCGGGCAAGTCTACTTCGTCCACAACCGCGTGCACTCCATCCCTCACGTGGCGGCGCAGGTGCAGCGCCTGGTGCCGGAGGCGACGGTAGCCGTCGGACACGGCCAGATGCCCGAGGACGACCTCGAGCGGGTGATGATGGCATTCTACGCCGAGGAGTTCGATGTGCTGGTATGCACCACGATCATCGAGAACGGCCTTGACGTGGCGAACGTCAATACCATGATAATAGACGACGCGGACCGGCTGGGGCTGGCGCAACTGTATCAACTGCGCGGACGCGTGGGCCGCTCGAACCGGCAGGCGTACGCCTACCTGCTCTACCGCTATCCCGAGCGCATGACCGAGCAGGCCGAGGAACGACTCAAGGCCATCGAGGAGTTCAGCGAGTTAGGCGCGGGCTTCAAGGTGGCCCTGCGCGACCTGGAGATCCGCGGGGCCGGGGACATCTTGGGCCGCGAGCAGAGCGGGCACGTGACCGCGGTGGGGCTGGATATGTACTGCCAGATGCTCGCGGAGTCGGTCAAGGCGCTCAAGGGAGAGCAGGTCGCCGACGACGTGGAGGGCCACCCGGCCCTGGACCTGCCGCTGGAGGCGGTTATCCCCGCCACCTACGTGCCCGGCGAGATGGAGCGCATCGCGCTCTACCGCCGCCTGGCGTTGGTCAGTAGCGCCGAGGAACTCGATGACATGATCCAGGAGCTCAAGGACCGTTACGGTGAGCTGCCCACGCCGGTGAAGAACTTGATGGCGATAGCCCACCTCAAGCTCGGCTGCCGCGAGGTGGGCATCACAGACGTGGGTGCGCGCAACGGACGCATACAGGTGCGCCTGAGCAGTAAGGTCGCGCTCAACCGTCGGGAGCGGCTCATTCTCGAGGAACTCTACCGCGAGACGGTGCGCAGTAAGCGACGCAAGGACCCGCCGAAGCTGTTGCGTCCGACCTTCGAGGCCACTACAATGACCTTCGTCTACGACAGGCGCGATCCGGGCAGGACGCTGGCGAGCCTGCAGGAGATCATCGAACGGCTGCGTGAGCGCAAGGAGGACGCCGCGGCTCGCAGGCATAGGACCGTGGGTGAGCCGGCATGACACACAACGAGACCGTTGAGGGCGAGCAGTGGGAGGTCGGGGTGCGCTTTCAGCGCAGCGGCAAAGCCTACAGCTTCGCCTCCAAGGGGTTGGCGGTACATCTCGGCGACCAGGTGCTGGTGAGAACGGAGAAGGGCGTGGACCTGGGCCAGGTCGTGGAGATCGGCGGGCGGGTGTTGGAAGAGGCGGCCGAGGGCCTCATGCCCGTGGTGCGGGTCGCGACTGAGGAGGACCTGGAGCACTCGCGGGGGCAGGAGGAGAAGGAGAAGTCCGCGCTGGCGACCTGCGTCGAGAAGGTCGCCGAACACGAGCTGCCCATGAAGTTGGTGGACGCCCACCTGAGCTTCGACAACACCAGGCTGGTGTTCTACTTCAGCGCCGAGGGCCGGGTGGACTTCCGCGACCTGGTGCGCGACCTCGCAAAGACCTTTCGCAAGCGCATCGAGCTGCGTCAGATCGGAGTGCGCGATGAGGCGAAGCTCCTCGGAGACATCGGCCCCTGCGGCAGGAGGCTGTGCTGCAAGAGCTTCCTGCAGAACTTCGAGCCGGTCGGCATTCGCGTGGCCAAGGACCAGGGGCTTGCGCTGAACCCGAACAAGATAAGTGGCCTCTGCGACCGCCTGATGTGCTGCCTGCGCTTCGAGCATGAGATGTACCGGGAGCTTAAGGCGAGTCTGCCCTCCAAGGGCGAGAAGGTGAACACGAGCGTCGGGGTCGGTCAGGTGACTGCCGTGCACCTACTGAAGGAAGAGCTGGTCGTAGCCCTGGAGGACGGACGTGAGTTGCGTGTCACCGCCTCCGAGACCAGTCTCGTTGTACCAGAGGGCAAGGCGCCTGCGGCAGAGCCGAAAGTCCAGCAACAGGCCGAGAAGCGGTCAGGAGAGGAAAGCAAGGAAGGAGAAAGCAGGCGACCGCGCAGCAAGGGGAGCCGACGCGGCAGGAGGCGCTCTCGCTCCAAGAACCAGCGCAAGCAGTCCGGAGACAACTGATATGCCCATCTACGAATACAAGTGCGCCGATTGCGGAGGTGTCTTCGAGGTCATGGTGAGCCGTTCAAGACGAAGAAGGCACCCGCCATGTGACCAGTGCGGTGGCAGCAGTACCGAGCGGGTGATGTCCAGCTTTTCCGGCCGGAGCCACAGCGACGGCGGTGGCAAGCGGCTGGGCGGATCGGCGTGCGCGAACTGTTCGGCCACGAGCTGCGCGACCTGCAAGCGGTAGACGCACGACGAGTCGGAGCAGGAGCTCCGACCTACGGGACAAGGCAATCAGGTCTGTGACCTGCAAGCGATAGCTCGCGGTACCTTGGATGAAGGGCCGGTGACGGGTGGATGTCAAGGGAGGACAACGACGCAAAGACCTTCTACGTAACCACGCCGATCTACTACGTGAACGATGCGCCGCATATCGGCCACACATACACGACTGTGGCGGCCGACGCCATCGCTCGCTACCAGCGCCTGCGTGGAGGCACTGTGCTCTTCGCCACCGGCACGGACGAGCACGCCGAGAAGGTGAGGCGTGCCGCGGAGGCAGCCGGACTTGACCCCCAGGGATTCACGGACCGCGTGGTGGCCTCCTACTACGATGCGTGGCAGCGGATGAAGATCAGCTATGACCGCTTCATCCGCACTACTGAGGACATCCACAAGGAGACCGTCGCACGCGTCTTCGGCGAGTTGATGGAGAAGGGCGACATCTATAAGGACCAGTACCAGGGCTGGTACTGCGTGCCGTGCGAGACCTACCTGCGCGAGGACGAGCTTGTGGACGGCCGCAACTGCCCCGACTGCGGCCGACCGGTCGAAGAGATGGCGCAGGACGCGTACTTCTTCAAGACCTCGGCGTACGGCGAGGCGGTCATGCGCGCCATCGAGAACCGCCCTGAGTTGGTTCAGCCGGACACGCGGCGCAATGAGGTCCTCTCCTTCATTCGCCACGGCCTGCGCGACAACTGCGTCAGCCGCCTGAACACTGGCTGGGGCGTGCCGGTGCCCGGTGACGAAGAGCACGTGGTGTACGTCTGGTTCGACGCGCTGGTGAACTACCTGACCGTCGCCGGTTACGGGTACGATGACGAGAGATTCGCCCGGCTCTGGCCGCCCGACGTCCAGCTCGTTGGCAAGGATATCCTCCCAAGATTCCACGCCACGATCTGGCCCGCAATACTGATGGCCTTGGGGTTGGAGCTGCCGAGGATCATCTTCGGACACGGGTGGTGGATCAGCGCCAGCGGCGACAAGATAAGCAAGTCCAGGGGCAAGGTCGTTGACCCTCAGGCTGAGGTGGAACTGCTGATCGAGGAATCCGGCTGCACCACTGACGTGGCCACTGATTCCGTGCGCTACTACCTGCTGCGGGAGGTGCCCTTCGGCCATGATGGGACCTTCTCGTCCGAGGCCCTGCTGGGGCGGTTCAACGCGGACCTGGCGAATGACCTCGGCAACCTGCTGAACCGCACGCTGCCGCTGGTGAAGCGCTATCTGGACGGCGAGATCCACGAGCCCGGGCCGGGGGCGGGAGCGCTGGCCGAGGTGGCGCAGTCCGCGGTCACACGGGCGGAGCAGGGCTATGCGGAGCTCGACTTCCGGGCAATGCTCCAGGCTACCTGGGAGCTGCTGGCCGCGGCAAACAAGTTCGTGGACCAGCGGGCTCCGTGGGACCTGTACAAGACCGGCAAGAAGGTCGAACTCGCCGCCGTGCTCTATGACATCCTCGATTCGATACGTATCGCCGCCCTGCTGATATCACCGGTCATGCCCACAGTCTCGGAGGAGATCTGGCGGCAGCTTGGGCTGGACAGCATGGGCGTGGACATGAGCTGGGATGACTGCGAGGCCGGGGGGATGCCGCCGGGGGCGAAGGTGCGGCGGGGGCGACCCATCTTCCCGCGCATTGACATGGACCTGGTGCGCAAGCGGGTGGCACAGGAGGCACGCCAGGAGGAGGAAGAGGAGCAACAGGACATGATAACCTACGATGACTTCCAGAGGCTCGACCTGCGCGTCGCGAGGGTGCTTGACGCCGATCGCATTGAGGGCGCCGATAAGCTCCTGAAGCTCACGGTTGACGTCGGTGAAGAGCAACCGCGCACTCTCGTGGCCGGCATAGCGCAGCAGTTCGGTCCGCGCGAACTCATAGGGCAGCATGTGGTGATAGTGGCAAACCTGGAGCCGGCGACAATCCGTGGCGTGCAGTCCCAGGGGATGATCCTGGCGGCGGGGGAGAAGGAGCCGCTGGCGCTCATCGTCGCTGATCGCGAGTGTGAGCCGGGAGAGAAGGTCCGATAGCACGGGGCAATGATTCCTGCGTACTACCCATGGAGAGCGTCAAGTGAAGAAGAAAGAGAAGCGCAGCACGCTGTTGCCGCTGATCGCCATAGTCATCTCGATGTTGGCCATCACCGTGCTGGTGGCGCTGGGCGGCACCCAGAGCATCGCCGTGCACTTCTTCTATCTGCCGATCGTGTACGCTGGGTTCGTGTTCGGCGATTACGGGGCGATCGCGGCCTCGCTCTGGGCCGCCTTCCTCTGCGGTCCCTGGATGCCCGCCCGCATTGAGCCCGCGGGCACCGAGGTCACAAGGATAATGCAGTCGCCCTGGGACATCGCGCTGCGCGCGGGCATCTTCTACGTGCTGGGGATATTCGCCTCGCGCGTCTCCGGCGCCCTGCGGCGGCGTACCTCCGAGGCGGAGACCCTGTACGAGGTGGCGCGCAACATCTCCTCCTCGCTGCGCCTGCGCGAGGTGCTCGACGCCATCGTGAATCACGCGGTGGCGGTGATGGATGCCAGGGCGTGCAGCATCAGGCTGCTGGATGAGGAGTCCGGCGAGCTCAAGCCGGAGGCTTCCGCCGGCTTAAGCGAGCAGTACTGGGACAAGGGACCTGTCACCGTGGAGGGCAGCGAACTCGACCGACGAGTGCTCGCCGGGGAAGCGGTTGCCATCCTTGACGCTCAGAAGGACCCGCTGTTCCAGTACCCGGAAGCAGCACGCGAGGAGGGCCTTACCTCGGTGCTTAGCTCGCCGCTACGGAGCAAGGAGAAGACACTTGGGGTGATCCGCATGTACGCGCACCGGCGGCGGCGCTTCCGGCGCCATGAGGTTGAGCTGCTGAGTGCCTTTGCAGACCAGGCTGCCATAGCCATCGAGAACGCGCAGCTCTATGAGGACATCCGACAGAACTACTACGAGACAGTTCGCGCCCTGACCATCGCCATCGAGGCGCGTGACTCGGCCACCTACAGCCACTCGGAGAGGGTAACCGAGCTGGCCGACGAGCTGGCGGCGGAGCTGGGTATGTCCGAGCAGGAGCGGGAACTGCTGCGCTTCGGCGCCATCCTGCACGACATCGGCAAGATCGGCGTCGGCGAGCAGGTCCTTGACAGCCGCGACGGCCCCCTTGAAGATCAGATGTTCTACCGCATGCACCCGCTCATCGGTCGGTCCATCCTGCAGCCGATAGCTTTCCTCGCTCCGGTCATGTCCGTGGTGGTGCACCACCACGAGCGCTGGGACGGGCAAGGCTTCCCCGAGGGCCTCAGCGGCGAGGACATCCCCTATCGCGCTCGCCTGGTGGCCGTAGTGGATGCTTACGAACGAGCCGTGCATCCCACCGAATCCCCCTCACCGGTCAGCCCGCAGGAGGCCCTGCACCAAGTCGTCGCGGGCGCCGGCACTGCCTTTGACCCCGAGATCGTTGCAGCCTTCGCCCGCATGATGCGGCGGGGTCCGGCAGGCCAAAGCGCCGATGAGACGTCGGACGAGGCGCCCGCCGAGGACGCGCAAGCGCAGCCGGTCGAGGAAGACAGGGAGGACCAGCAAACGCCGCCCGGGAACGGTGATCTTGAGACCGGTGGCGGCGAACAGGTCGGGTGAGGGAATGATCACATGCGGCCTCGGCGAGTTGTCATCCTCCTGGTAGGTCTGCTGGTTATTGCGGCCGCGCTTGTGTGGGCGGCCCTTGAGCTTGAGCGTCCACTTTCTCTCGAGGACCTGGAGCAATTGACGGGCACGGAGTGGTTCAACGTGCGCGTGCTCGGCAAGCCCACCGGCTACGCCTGTGTCCAGACTGAGCTGGCGCAAGCCCCGGAGGGTCCGCGCCTGCGGGTCACGGAGGATGTCAAGCTCCTCATTAGTCTCGCCGGCAGGGAGTTGGAGGCCTCCAAGTCGCAGGTCACCAAGTACGACGAGATGCTGCGGCCTGTTGAAATCGAGCTTGTCAAGGATGAGATGGGCCGCAAGCTGCAACGGACGGCGCGGCTTGCCGATCATGAACTGACGGTCACGACAGTCTCAGCGGAGACCGAGAAGACCGCGACCCTGACCGTGAGCGACGACTTCGCCTCTGACATCATCATTGGCCTGAAGGCCGCGCGTGGGGAACTGAAGGTCGGTGACAAGTTCCAGTTCCAGGCTTATGAGCCGGAGCTTGACATCCTGGACGAGAACACCGTCCATGTAACCGGTGAGAAGGAACTCGAGGACGGCAGCCGGGTGCTCGTCATCAAGGCGCTGAGCAAGAGCCTGGGCATGGAGACGGTCTCGTGGGTGGACAACCGCGGGCGGCTGGTGCGGCAGACCGTGCCCGGGCTGATGGAGCTGACCCTGGAGCGCGTGACTGAAGAGGAGGCCCTGGCGCAGCTTTCCCCGCTCAAGATCGTCAGCGAGATAGAGGTCAAGGGCCACCTGCCCTCGGTCAGGCGGCTGCAAGAGGTGCGGCTGAAGATAGTGCGCAAGGTCGGCGCCGCCGCGGAGATCATCCCCGCGACCGCGCGCCAGCGGGTGGACGTTGAGGGCGAGGACGCGCTGGTTACCATCGCGACGGAGCAGCCGGGAGCCGAGGGCGTCACGCTTCCCATCGAGGACGAGGCGCTGGCGGAGTACCTGGCGCCAACCGCCAGCGCGCAGTCCGATGATCCACGCATCGTCGCGAAGGCGCGCGAGATCATCGGCGACGAGACCGACGCCTGGCTGGCCGCTACCAAGCTAGTACGCTGGGTGCATGACAACATGAGGAAGGTCTCCAGCGAGCCGCGGCCGATCACCGCGCTGGAGTGCCTCGACGAGATGGTGGGCGACTGCACGGAGCATGCGGTCCTCACGGCCGCCCTCGCGCGAGCCGTCGGCCTCCCCTCGAAGTTCTGCACCGGCCTGGCGTACGTGGGCGGCGCCTTCGGCTATCACGCCTGGAACGAGATATACGTGGGCCGCTGGGTCGAGATGGACCCCGCCTGGGGCGAGGTGGCGGTTGACGCGGGCCACCTGCAACTGTTCAGCGGCTCCCTCGATGAGGCTTCGCTCGCGCGCAACAGCCTGGCGGCCGGGCGCACCATGGGCACGATAGAGATCACCCTGCTGGGCTACGTGGGAGAGGATGGCGAGGAGGTGGACCTCCCTGAGAATTGACGTGCGCGGGCAACTCGCGGCGATAGCGCTGGCAGCCGCGCTCGCGGGGCCGGCCGTGTCCCAGGACACGCCTGCGGCCGCGGACCAGGACAACAGGGTGATGGTGGTGGTCAGGGCAACCTGGCCCGGTCAGGACGTAGAGCAGACCACTTTCTACGTCTATGCGGACGCGGCCATGAAGGACCGCCGGCACGTGTTCCCTGCTGATGCGGGGCGGGGCACGGCGGTCATGCTGCTGGGGCCGGGCGAGTACTATGTGATGGCGATCGTGGACGTGAACGCCAACAAGAAGGCGGACGCAGGTGACGGTTTCGGCTTCTACGGAGTGCACAGTGTGTCCGCCGAGGCGCGTCCGCAACCGCTAAGAGTCACCGAAGGGCAGCCGCAGACCGCCACGATAGATATTGTGATGGCGATGGACGCTGAGGGGCGCCTGGCGCCCGTGGCGCGCCCAACTGAGGAACCCGGTGGCGTGATCGGGGTGGTAACCGGTCAAGGCGAGCTAACCCCGTTCGTGCTGCTACTGCCGGCGGGCGCTGACAGGCAGCCGCTCGCGGCGATGGCGAGAGAGGACGGGTCCTTCGAGATTGAGGCTGCGCCGGGGGAGTACAGCCTTTGCGCCTTTGCTGATGCCAACGGCGATGGCCTGATTGACGGAAGTGACTTGCGCAGCCGCCACTGGCTCGCCATGGCGGGTGAAGCGCCGGTCAAGGTGGAGGCTGGCGAACAGACGGACCTGGGCCGGATCAAGCTGGCCCTGCTGGAGGGCGCGGTCGAGCAAGTGCCGGCCCTCCTGTCCGGGCTAGTTACCGGGGCCCACTTGAGGACGTCCACGCGGGCCAGGGTGAGCCTGTACAGTGATCGGGCCCTCAAGAGCCTGGTGGGGACCACGCCGGTGGGCGCTGATGGCCGCTTCTGCGTGGCGTTGGCGCCGGGCACGTACTACGCCAAGGTAACCGTGGACCTCGAAGGCGACGGGGCGCTGACCGTCGGGGACATGTTGGGCTTTTTCGGCGTAGCCGACATCATGAGCGGCGAGAGGCCGCAGCCGCTGGCGCTAAGTAGCAACGCGCTGCGCGCGGACCTGGTTATCCCCCTGACCGCTCGGCTTGACGACCAGGGCAGGCTCGTGGCAATCAAGGCAGCAGATGACGCGCCAGAAAACGCAGAATAGGAGGAACCAGGTGAGCGAAGATGGCGCTTGAGGCGCTCCGGGGCAAGCGCATTGCGGTCTTGATGGGTGGGCAGTCGGGCGAGCGAGAGGTGTCGCTGCGCTCCGGGCAGGGCGTGCTTGAGGCGCTCCAGCGCCAGGGCTTTGACGCTGTTCCCGTGGACCCGGGGCCGGACCTGATTGCGCAGCTTCGCGAGGCTGGCGCTGAGGTCGCCTTCAACATGCTGCATGGGGGAGCCGGGGAGGATGGCTCCGTGGCCGGGGCGCTGGAGGTGGCGGGCCTGCCGTATACCGGCAGCGGGGTGTTGGCCAGCGCCATCAGCATGGACAAGCTGCAGAGCAAGCGCATCTTCGAGGCCCTTGACATCCCTACCCCCGCGTACCTCTACCTCGATGCCTCCGCTGACCCCGAGGCGGGGGCCGTGGAGGTTGAGCGGCAGCTTGGTCTACCGGTCGTGGCAAAGCCGCGCAGCGAGGGCTCCAGCTTGGGGGTGTCAATCCCCAAGACGCGTGAGGAGCTGCAGGAGGCGATCGGGGAGCTGCTGGCCGCTTACGGCGGGGCACTGATAGAGGACTTCGTGGCCGGGACCGAGATAACGGTAGGGATCGTGGGCGCGGCGGCGAAGACCCGGGCGCTCCCCGTGCTGGAGCTGGTGACAAGGCGCGAGTTCTACGACTACGATGCCAAGTACGTCAAGGGGCTAACCGAGTTGATCGCGCCGGCGCGCATCCCCGACGACCAGGCTGCCCAGGCCCAGCGCATTGCGCTTCAGGCTCATCACGCGCTCGGCTGCGAGGGCCTCAGCCGCGTGGACATGCACCTGGACTCGGCGGGCCGCTGCTGGGTGCATGAGGTCAACAGCGTGCCCGGCATGACCGAGACCTCGGACGTGCCGGCGGCGGCCGCCGCAGAGGGAACGAGGTACGACGATCTCGTGCTGCAAATCCTCGAGAGCGCGGCGGCACGACTGCAAGCGGGGGGATGACATGCTGCAAGGATAGTAGGACAGACGCCTCGTCTGTCCCAAGCCGAGGAGGGTAGACACGTGATCCCGCCCGTTGGGCGGGATATGCTACTATCATGTCGGAGATCATTGACGCCCATACTCACATCTTCCCCGATGAGCTCGTGGACCGAGCCATGGGGGCCCTCCATGATGCTTACCAGGCCGAGCCGGTGAGGCGGCCCACGGTGTCCGGGCTGCTGGAGGAGATGGCCGAATCGGGCGTGAGCAAGTCGGTGGCGGCCTCGGTCGCCACCAAGCCGTCGCAGGTGCCTGGCATCAACGACTGGCTGGTGGGCCTGGACCGAGAGCGGATCATCCCCTTCTGCGCCTTGCACCCGCACTACGAGCGGCTGGAGGAGGAGGTCGAGCGCGTTATCGCGGCCGGCATCAGAGGCGTGAAGCTCCAGCCGTTCTTTCAGGGCTACGACTTTGAGGACCCGCGCGCCCGCGAGATGTTCGAGATGATCTCCGGCCGCCTGGTCGTCCTTATGCACGGCGGCCAGGAGATCGTGGACATACCGCGTGTCATCCCCGCGCCGGAGCCGCTGGCGAGGCTCAAGCGCGACTTCCCGAAGCTGGGGCTTATCGTCGCGCACTTGGGTGGGTACCACATGTGGGATGAGGTGGAGGAGCACCTGGTGGGCGAGGACGTCCACTTTGACCTTGCATACACCTTCAACCGGGCCTCCGACGAGCAGATCCGCCGCATCGGCGAACGCCACGGCTGGGAGCGCATCATCTTCGCCAGCGACTTCCCCTGGCAGTCCCAGCGCGAGGCGCTGGAGGGGCTGAGGCGTCTGCGGCTCGCGGACTCGACGCTGGAGGGCGTGCTGGCAGGTAACCTGAAGGGCTTGCTGCGCCTCACGGACTGAGAGTACCTCGGAACGAGCTACAACTACAGGTAGGTGACCCCGGTGGACCTGAAGCCCTTGATGTCCACGTTTGTGTTGCTGTTGCTGGCGGAGCTTGGGGACAAGACGCAGCTTGCGGTGATAGCTCAGTCTGCCAAGTTCCATCGGCCCTGGATGGTGTTGCTGGGGGCGTGCCTGGCGCTGTTCATCGTAAGCGGGGTCGGCGTGGCGATAGGACAGGCCGCCGGGGCCTACCTGCCGCGCGATGCGATACGCTGGGCAGCAGGCGCGCTATTCATCATCATGGGCGTGCTGATGATGCTTAAGGTGGTCTGACGCGCGCCGCTGGTCTTACTTCGTTGTCTGAACTACGCAGCCGAGGTCGTGCGGGTCCACACGCAGGCGCAGCACAGCCATCTGCCCGTCCATCTCCGGCGTGAGTTCGCGGTCGTTCCACACGTCGTAATAGCGTGCCCCGGGTATGTGCTTCACGGCGAGTGCCGGCCCCTCGATGCTCGTGTACGTTGCGTTGTAGAGCGTCCAGAGTGTTCGGCTCTCGGTCGGGAACTGATTTGCGAACAGCCCCGGTTGAAGGGTCGCCACTAAGGGTTGCGGATACATGGTCGTGAAGCAGTCGGCGTACTCGTGCGAGATGGCAAGGCACTTCTTCAGCAGCGCCCGTGCGCGGTCGTCGTAACTCGCGTAGGGATCGCCCTGGAGCCACCAGCCGTCGCCATTGAAGAACGGGCGCTTGACGCGGTTCCAGTTGCCGTCCCTCATCGCGCAGTAGAAGTTGAGCTGGAAGACCTTGAAGTCGGGCAGCACGAACCGCATCAGCTCCAGGTGCGAGGGCGCGAGTTCGTCGGAGGAGCTGATCGCCGAGTAACAGAAGGCGCCGTCCTGGTATTGACAGGTCACCGGGTCGGGGACCTCTTCGGTATACAGCACCCGATCTGCTGGCAAGGCGGCTCGCACGCGCCGGGTTAGCTCCCGCTCGCCCCGTACGGGCGGCATCGGGTTGGGGTGATCGTGGGCCGCGTTGTAACACACGTGACCGGGGCTGCCGAAGCCGTACTCGTCAATGTACAGGCCCATCGCCCCGGTCTGCTGGGCGACCCGCGCGTAGGTTCTCTCCATGTATTCCTGCCAGGCGGGCACCGCCGCGCAAATGTTCCAGTTCTGGTTCTCCGGCGTTGAGAAGTACCCGTACTCCTCCCCCTTGGAGTTGAGCAGGGTCCATTCAGCCCCATGCGCCTGACCGGTCCGTGAACGCTTGTTGACCAGATACCCCTCCAGGTAAAGGCCGACCGGCACGCCCTCGGCCTGAGCCGCCTCGACCGCCGCGCGGAACTCGGCGGGGCCCGGTATCTCCTCCCACGGGTCATAGTCGCCGACCCGGCCCCACTTCTTCGTCTCACTCCAGTCGAAGATATGCAGGTAGTCCATGCAGCCGAAGGCCGCGCGGTCGCGCTCGATGAAATCCTCGAAGTCGTACTTGCGGGCGTCGAAATCAAGGAGACCGTGGCGGAGACGTCCTTGCCGGAAGCTGAAGACTTCGCGGAACCACTGCTTGCGCGGCACCATCGGCTTGTACCAGCCATGCACCCAGGTCCTGTAGTCGCGAAAGGCCTCGTGCCAGTCGCCCTTGTGCGCGCCGATGACGACGCTGGGCAGCGCGACCTTCTCCCCCGGCGGCAGGTCCACCCACTGATACTCCACCCCCATCTCGGTGCCGGCCTCGCCCTTGTCCAGGTAGAAGTAGCCGTAGCGACCCTCCAGGTCATCGGTCATGAAGTAGATGCCGCCGCCGGTCTCGGCGGAGTACAAGTCCGTGAACTGCAGCTTGTACTGGCCTCCATGCGGGTAACGCAGGCTGACCGGCTGGTTGGAGAGCACCGTGCCCCTCTTCGGATAGAGATACCAGTCGTCCGCGAGGTCTTTGCTGAGGTTCAGCGGGCCAAGCGCGGGGAAGGTCACTGCTGCGCGCAGTGCCTCCTGCCCGGTGTTACGCAGCCCCAAGGACAGCTCGGGATGCCCCTGTGCTGCGAACCCGACGGTCAAGGTGACTGAGAGGGGCGCGTCGGGCACTTTCAGTTGGTACGTCGCGAGCTTCTCCTCATGCTCCGCCGACACGAGTCGCAGGTCGGCGAGCGTTAGTTCCCGCTCCCTGAGCCTCAGCCTGAGGAGGTCGCCCGGTTCGCCCTGCTCGCGGTGGAGCAGCGTGTTCCTCACCCCCTCGAAGGTGAGCTTGTCCTGGCCTACCGCGAACCTTACATCTGCGCGCCCGCCTCGCACCTCGACTCCCTGCGAGGTGCGCTCGATCGCGGGCGCGCCCCCTTCCGGCGCAAGCAGTGGCTGCCGCACCTGCCACTGCGGGAAGGACTTCTCCGGCAGTAGCCTCGTGTCTGAGGTGTTGAGCGTGACCGCCGCCAGCGCGAACTCCGCGTTCTTCATCCCCTCGCGCAGCGTGAGGCCGGCGAGCTGTTTTGCGCGGTCGGCGGGAAGCTGGTAGACACCGAGCTGCCTGCCGACGCGGTACTCTCCGCCGGGGACACGCCGCGGAAAGACGGTGACCACGGAGCCGTCGGCGTAGCGCACATCGAAGACGAGGGCCTCGACCTCGCTCAACCACCGCAGCGGTCGGGGCTTGCTGACAGCAAGCGTGTGCATCTCCGGCAGCTTCGCGAACATGAGCAGGAGAATCTCGCTTGCGCGGCCGCCCAGGGCCACCTCCAGGTCGTCGAAGTCGCCGAGTTCCGTAACAGCGATGTTCTGCTCCCCATCGGCGATAGTGAAGGGGATACCATCGGCGGCCACCTTGCCTGGCTCAATCCACTCGCTGAGGCCCCAGAAGCCGGTCCGCAGCGAGGCATCGGCATTCGCGACGCCGGCGAGGTCCACGGTCTGAAACTCGCCCTCGGCGAGCTTCGCACCCTCCCAGCCGCGCTTGAGTTCAACCAGCTCACCAGGAGTCACGAGGGGCCGGCGGGTGCTGAGCACGATGCGCTCGATCTCGATGGCGGCGTCTTCGCTGGCCGCGCGCACCTGCAGCGCCAGCTCGGCGATGGCGAAGTCCCTGGTCAACTCGATGGTCTCAGTGTGCCAGCGGTCGTCAGAGGTTACCTCGCGCAGGCGCAGCGGCTGTTCGCTATCGGGCGGCATGCCGCCCGCCTCGCTGCCGAGATAGATGAAGTAGTCCGGGTAGGGTTCGATACCTTGCGCGCGGTAGCGCACGGTGAGGTAGCGCATCCCCTCGCGCTCCAGCGGCGGCTCGAAGTCCAGCGACCACTTCATCCCCCGGCCGGGTTGGTCTACCGCAAAGATCAGCGAGTTCTTGCGGGAGGTGATGGAGAAGTGTCCGTCATCGGCGTCCTCGGAGAGCCAGTCGTGATGCGCGGCGAACTCGTCGGCGCGCTCCAGCAGCGACAGCGGGAGCTCCCTGCGCTCGGCTGCCGCCAGCTTCTTGATCTGCGCGCCCGCCGGCGGCGCGGGGTCGAAGTGAAGGTAGTCCAGCTCCAGCCTCGCTGGCCCGGCGTCGGTGGCGTAGACTCCTACCGCGAGGAACTCGACAGCCTCGTGCAGAGGCGCCTCGGTCAGGTCCACGGCAAGCACGTGCCACTCGCCGTCGGCCTTCAGATCCCGCGGCGCGATGAGCGCCTGGCCGCTGGCTCCGGCCTGCAGCCAGAGGGCGTAGTCAGGCCCTTGCGTGGCGAGGCCCTGCGCGCGGTAGCGCATCACGAGCGCCCCGAAGATGGGACTGATGCGCTGCCGGGGACGAAAGACCCACTTCATGCCCTTACCCGGCGTCTGCACCTGGAAGACGCCGACGCCGTCGGTAGCTGTGAGGTCATGTCGCTCGGCGCTGTTTGCCAGCCAACCCGGCTCCGCCCGCCAGCCCTCGGTGTCATCGAAGTCAATGCGGGTCTGGGCGTGGCCGAGCGTGGGAACCAGGCAGAGGGCGACAAGGGTGAGGCCGGCTCTGAGCCATGTCTTCATGGGGCAACCTCCGTGAGGCGGCTGACTCGTATCCTGCCTCCGACACGCGCGCTTGCGCCCTCGAGGATGAAGAACGCCTTCGCGCCCGTGAAGCGCGCAACCGCGCCGACATCGGGCGCGCCCCCCGACGACGCCCGTTCAGGGGCCACCAAGCACGCTAGCACTTGCTCGTGCAAGTCCCCATCATTTCGTTGGGCTGTATTCTCTGCGCTCTCTGCAGCTTACCCCTCGTAGCTCCGCAGGAACGAAGTGGGGTCTCTGCGGTCGAAGTTGTCGTTGCCGCAGCCTTGGGGCGGCCGAGAAGCCTGGCGTTAGCCCAGGTGCTCCTCGATGAACTTCAGCACCTGCCCTGCGGTCTGAGCGCCGACTGCTCGTCCACGCTCCTCGCCGTTCTGAAAGAGGATTAAGGTCGGCACCCCCCGGATCCGATACTTAGCTGCCAGGCTGGGATTGCGATTAACGTTGACGTCGAACACCGCCAAGTCTGGCTGTTTTTCCGCCACCGCCTCAAGGATTGGGTCCATCTGCTTGCAGGGGATGCACCAAGAGCCCCAGAAATCAACCAAAGCCGGCCTCCCCGGTTCAAGCACCTCTCGATCGAAGTCCCTTGCCTTCACTTCCATTGTCATTCCCGCCATGCTCGTCTGGTGAGTTCGGTGCGATTCGGACGGCTGCAAGGATAGGGGCCTGCCGCTTCGGCTCAACTGCTGAGCAGCCTCCCCTCATAGCCTTCGCTCTCCTTGGTGCCTGGTTCATACACCTCCAAGACATCAGAGTCGCGCTTCTCCCCGGACCAGCGCGTCTTGGGCATGACCGTGTGCTTCTTCATTCCCAGCCGAGGCACAATGTGTGGGCGCGTGAGCAACTTGAATATCTCGGTGATTTCCTCTTCCAGGCCGATGCGGGGCCGAAAGCCGAAAGTATTGGGCAGAGCTCGAGAGACTACCTCGAAAGGATGCTCCTCGGCTTCTACCCGAGGGTTCTCGAGGCGCTGAATCTCTACCTCGTAGCCGAACTGCTTACCCACTTTGGCCACGACCTCAGCCAGATCGCGGACCTTGTGCAGCCCGGAGACCTGGTTGACTACGTCGTATTGCCCCGGCTCGGGCGGCGAGGAGATCAGACGAGTCATGCACTCCATCGCGTCATCAAGGGCGATGAAGCCCCGAATCTGGTCACCCAGGCCATAGACCGTCAGCGGAATGCCCAGGATCGCTTGGGCGACGAAGCGGTTGACGACCGTCCCGAACCACTCGTCAATATCAAAGCGGGTCCGGAGCCGCTCATCCTTGGACACCTGCGGCGTGTTGACACCATAGATGACGCCCTGCATGATATCGTAGGAGCGAAGCCACCAATACTTGCAGGCCTCGTAGATATTGAAGGTGTCCTGGACCTTGGAGCAGTGATAGAAGCTGACTGGGTCACGCGGGGTGATTTCCCCGCCCATGCTCCATTCGCGATTGTCCCACTTCAAGACTGCATCGCTGGGGAACATACCCTCAAAGAGCGGCCGACCAGTCAGCGGCGCACCGTACTCGCCCATCGTCCCCAGCTTGATGAGGGCGCTTTCCGGAACCACGTCCTTCATCACCCACAGAAGCCCGAGCGTGCCCAGAGTATTGTTGTGCTGCGTCTCAATGGCATGCTCGGCGTCAACCATCGAGTACGGGGCACTTGGGATCTCGGCGTAGTGCACAATCGCTTCGGGCCGAACCTCTTCCATGAACTCCCTCAAATTGCGCAGGTCCCGAATGTCCATTCGGCGGAAGTTGATGCTGAGCCCCAGTTGCTCCTCGGCGACTGCCAACCGTTCGGTCATCCGAGTGATCGGCACCACCGTGTGGGCGCCTTTCTCCATCACGCAATCGCGGCGAGTGTAGTTGTCAATGCCGCTGACCTCGCAGCCCAGTTCGCCCAGCTTCAATGCCAGCGTCCAGCCCAAGTACCCATCAAGCCCCAGGATCATCACTTTCATGTCCCTGAGCATGTAGCCGTATTCTGTGAGCTGCCATTCCGGGCATTCTTCGAAAGTGATTGAGGGCTCAAAGCTGCCCAGCTCGGGCCGCCGGCGACACTCGATGACCATCTCGCCCTCTTCCTCGCCTCTTGCCCGCGATTGGCCACATGCAGTGAAGTCCACGTTGGTGACGATGTCAGCCGCCGGGCAGTTCCAGCAGGTCTTGTCGGCATTATGCGGCCTGTGCGCTTCCGTTGCCATAGCTCATCTCGCTTCACTGGGTAATGATCGGGACTACATCTTCGACGGTCGGCGCCTCGGGTACGATCTCCTCAGCCCGGGGCGCTCTGACTAGAAGGAAAGCCTGCTCATTGTGCATCCCTGACAGGGCGCTGGGCTGATACAGCTCAGTGGTCAATCGTCCCATCAGCTTGAGGCCGGAGTTAGCTACCAGCACTAGATGAGGGGCCCGGCTGAGGTGCTCGCCCCAGTAGATCTCCTCCCGGCGATGGATCTTCGCGACCACCTTGGCGCCCTCGACCCGCATCTCAGCGAAGAACGCGGTCAACTCATCAAGCAGCGCGTCCTCTTCACTCTCGTCTACTGAACCGTTGGGGAAGCGGCCTCTCTCGTTCAAGTAGATGCGGCCATCCTCCAGAGCAAAGGCGGTTGACCCCGCTTGGATGCGATTGTACTTCTTCTTATCTTCACCACCGAGCTTGAGGAAGCCGCCCTGGATCAGGTGAGCGTTCAGGTTCACTTCCTGGGTGGTGCGCTCCATACCATGGTCGGAGAGCACAACCAGCGTGTCGCGCGGGCCCAGCCGCCGGGCGAAACGCGCAACCGTCTCATCCACCCGCCGAAAGTAGTCGAGGAATTGCTGGTGGCTGGGGTGGCTCTCCTCCTCCCAGTGGTGCCAGCCCAAATGGCCGATACGGTCGCTGCCTGTCACAACCATCATGAAGACCGCGGGGTCGTACTTGTCCCAGAGATAGTCAGCCAACTCTTCTCGCTTGGCATGGGTCTCATCCAACTGCTTGTACAAGACCAGGTCCGACTGCTTGGCCTTGGCCACATCCAGGTCAACTTCGTATCCCATGGCCTCCAACTTTGCCAGCTCGCTGACGGGATAGACCGCCTTGTCCAGGCGCGGGGAGACGAAGCCGGAGATATGGCAGCCATTGAGCGGCTGGGGCGGATACGTGGACGGGACGTTGATGATTACGCACTTGCCGGCCTGCTCTGCCCAAAACGGCGGCCGCTTCAGGCTCAAGAAGTTCGGGAAGGACATAACATAGCTCTCCGGCATCATCTCAGTGAAGCCGAAGATGCCGTGTTCCCCGGGGTTGCAACCGGTAATGATTGAGCTCCAGGAAACCGAAGAGACGGCCGGAATGGACGAACGCATCGGCCTGAAGATGCCGTCTGCTCTTAGGGAGCTGAGATAGGGCATTACCCCCTGCTCAGCAAGCTCCTGAATCAGAGAGAAGGGCGCGCCATCAATACCGATGATTAGTGTTCGCGTCTCCGCATTCATCTGGGCACATCCATGCGTTGGTCTCAGCTCCTAACCTCGGCCTGGTCTCGGCTGCTGGTCTTACGATGAGGAGAAAGCCGCCCCTGGCTGGCGGCGCCGTTGGCAAAAGGCCCGCCCCAAAGGCGGCGCCCGGCCCGCGACAGCGATGACAGCCAGCAGCACCATACGGTACGCCCGCACCCACTGTCAAGCCGCCACCCGCCACGCCAGGAGCATCGTTTTTCTTGTCAGGGGGGCCGACATTCTTGTCGGCCGATTCCGCCGTAGCCTGTGCGGCATGAGACGGCATAGCGCGACCCCGCCCAAGGGCGGGGTCGCGCCTCCTGATAAGGCAGGAATAGCGCTCAAGGGCCATCGCACCGAAGCCTGTACCTGGGGGCTTTCCTTAACCAGAGAACACCCGGCCGCACGCCCTGCAGCTAAAACCGATGCTCCTGCCGCCACGCAGGCCGGGAGCCGTTGGAGGGGCCGTGCTCCTGCCGCCACGCAGGCCGGGAGCCGTTGGAGGGGCCGTGCTCCTGCCGCCACGCAGGCCGGGAGCCGTTGGAGGGGCCGGGCTCCTGCCGCCACGCAGGCCGGGAGCCGTTGGAGGGGCCGGGCTTCAGCCCGGCCCGCGACGCGGGAGACGCGATGTGAAGGCCGTACGGGCGGGGCTTCAGCCCCGCCGGAAATGCTAGTCCGTGGCGAGCGCCTCCTGCAGACGCGCAAGAAGCTCCTTAGCGCCCCTGTAGTCCTTCAGGCGCTTGGCCTCGATCAGTTGGGCATACAGGTCGGACGCCTTCGCCTCGGCAGGCAGGCCGCCGATGAGGGCGTTAATCTCGGCGGCACGGAGGACGTCAATGACGGCCCGGACCTTCGCGCGTGAGGCCTCGATCTCGACCTCGGCGCCATCCTCCAGAATCGTCAGATGGTCGGCGAGCAGGTCCTTGCCCTCCTGCGCCTCAGCCCCCGCTGCTTCGGCGGCGGCGATGGCCTCCTGCAGCAGGACGGTCTCGGCGTCGGCGATATCATAGGTCCAGGTCATGCGTTTGTGCTCACCGCGCAGGCCGGCGATGAGAACCACGGTAGGCTGCTCGCGGGACACGGAGACGCTGGCCTCGAACTCCCCCTCGGCCGTCTGTCGTACGCGCTGCCCGTTGACGGTGACCGTCGTTCCCTGCTCCGCGGCCCCGCGCACTCTCACCGGGCCGGGCGCGAGATATCCTGCCGGCCTCGGCTCCGCCCAGGCAGCCACCAGCGGCGGTTTCCTGGCCTGCAGGATAGCCGCGAAGACCTGCTCACGAGCCGAGCGCAGCTCGGCGGGGCTCTTCGTGTAGTCCGTGAGAGTGCGGATAATCCCGCGCGCGATGCGCTTGCCGGGCTCCGTGGGGTCCACCTTGCCCGCGGGTAGGCGGAGCCGCTCTGCCAGCGCCTCTTGCTCCTGCTCGAGCAGCCACAGAAGCTCGAAGTCCTCCACGCCATCGCGCAGGGCCTCCCAGCGGATGGAACTGTTGGGTCCGTCCTCGCCCGGGTAGACGAGCCAGGCGTCGCCGGGAGGCAGGTCGCCGCGCACGGCCTCCTGATACGGCTTGTCTGACCAGCGGTTCGGCCCCCAGTGAAGATAGCCGCGCGCGTCATAGAGGTAGTTCATCCAGTGAAGCAGCCGCGTCTTGATGAGCTGGTAGTCAATGAAGCGGTTGGCGTACAGGCCTGTTGGGTGGCAGCAGGTGTAAAACCACAGCTCGATCTCGCCGCGTTCCTGCATCGCGGCGAAGCCGTCGTACCATTTGTCGAAGTAGCCCAGCTCCGGGCAGTATATCTCCAGCTCGCCGCCGCAGTCGGGGACGTGGATCGCATCCACGCGCCGGAGCTTGGGCGCCGCCTCGTGGACAATGTGGCTCTTCTCCTTCCAGGATTCCAGGTTGACCGGGATCGGCTCATCGGCGATGTGAATCATCGCGGTGTCAAGCAGACCGCGCTCCTCCAGGTGGTCCTGCACGGCTCGCACCAGTGCGCGTGTCTTCTCCTCACGCGTGAACTCCCTCGGCTCGGCCCCCTCGCGGAGATTGATCTTCCAGTCGTAAAAGACCATCTCCTTGGCGTTCCACCCACCGGGCCCGCGGCCGCCAACGTGGCCCAACTCGATGCCCTGGTCAATGCCGGCCTTCAGGAACGTGTCCACGTAACGGTCGAAGCGGTCGAAGTCGAAGGTCAGTGTGCCGTCCTTCTCCTGCCAGATCGCGATGAGGCCGAGGCTGACGATGATGGTGTCCTCACCATGCTCGGCCATGTCGCGGGCGTAGGTCCCGATCAACTTCCAGTGCTCCTCGGACCACGGCTCCACCTTGTACCAGCGGGCGAGGGCGTTGGGGTCGAACCAGTTGGTCATATGCAGGGGCCGCTTTTCCGGCAGGGTGATGGGATAGACCGTCAGCTTGACCGGGATCTCGGTCTGCTGGTGCGCGCGGACGGTGATAGTGCCCTCGTACTCGCCGGGCGCGGCGTCCCTGGGGACATGCACCGTGATCCAGACTGCTCGTGTCCTGCCGCCCTCCAGGTCCAGAGGCTCGTAGGGCAGCAGAGGGTCGGGAATCTCGCAGGGCGCGGGGATAAGTTCCTCTTCCGGAGTGCCCTCCGTGTTCTTCTCGACCGGGATCAGGCCGACGACGTTCAGCGTGAGGTCCTCGCCCGAAATGCTGCCCGCCTCACCCTCCAAGGGAGAGATAGCGGCGGTCACGCCCTTGACCTCCTGGTCAGCGCGCAGAGCGATCTGAATGCTCTCGTACTCACCGCGCGCCGCGATGAGGTCGGCCTGCATGTCGTACTCCGCCGGGCGCGTGGTCTGAGGTAGCATCTTCTCCAGGGTGTCGGGCACCCAGACCTGCACCTCGGCACCGGCGCGCGAGACCGCCCACATCAGCAGAAGACACGCTACGGATAGCATCCACGGCTCTTTCATTTCGCCTTCACCTCCACGCAAGTAACGTCGGAGCTTTCAAGGTCGTCTTCATCCACGGCCACCACCGCGAAGTGCGTCTTACCGGTCGCGCCCGGTAGGTCTGCTATCTCAACGGATCGCGCGTCCGCCGGCAGCCAGGCCGCAGCCTGCATGAGGGCGACACTATCGAAGGGTTCCTCTGCCGCATAGATACGGTAGTACGCGACCGAGGGTGGCGCCTGATAATCATCCCAGACAAGCTCTTGCCCCCTCGCCTGAACCACCACCGGCGGAGGGGGAAGGGCCAGGCGCACCTCTACGTCGTCGAACCAGACCTGTCCGTCATTGTCAGCGCTGGTGGCGCACATGATCTTGGCGTAAGCAGTGCCCTCGGGCGCATAGATGACCTTCGAGAGGCGCGTCCACTCCCGGGGGACCTCCTCGGCCCAGAACCTGCCGGCCAGGTGTGTGTTCTCGGCGTTCCAGAACTCGATCAGGGGACCCGCGCGCGCCGCGCCCATGTTCTCGCCCTTCATCCAGCAACTCACGCGGTACTTCGCTGCCGCCTGGACCTTGAGAGGGCTCTGGATGGCGAGGCCGCGGCTACCTTCGCCGTCAATACGCAGGCAGGCCTTGCCCGAGTGGGCCACGCTCTCGTCTATTACACCCGGGCTGGCGCGCTTGGGGTCGTTCCTGGCGTACCAGTCGTTTATCAACCCCCAACCCGTCGCGCCCTCCTCGAAGCCGGGATTCGCCACCACGTTCTCTTGGGCGAGCGCGGCCGGGGCGATGGATAGGGCGAAGGCGACGGTCAGTATAATCATGTTCACCACTCTCCATTCGGACCGCGGACCAGCAACTAACGACGGCCTCACCCCTGAGACCGCTTCCACCTTCGCCCCCCAGAGCGGGGCTACGGCGGACAAGGCGCGGTCTCTTTCCCCTCCCCCTCGCAAACGACGGCTCGGGAGAGGGGCCAACGACGGCGGAGGGTTCGCGCACTCTGGATGCTGCCCAGGTGAGCGCTAGAGGCTGTTTCAAGACCTACCGTAGGGCGGGCTTCCAGCCCGCCAATGCCCTTCGGCGGGGTTATGAAACAGCTTCTAGTGTTCCGTCGCTGGGCCGTTGGGCACTATGCAGAGCATCTCGACTACCTCGTGGCCGGTGTTGCGGAACTGATGGCGCTCGTCGGGCGGGATGAAGATCGCGTTGTCCGACGCAAAGGGCACGGGGCCGTCATCGAGGAGCACCTTGCCCTCGCCGCGCACGATATACACTTCGTGCTCCCAGGGATGCTCGTGGAAGGGCGTATGCCCACCGGGCGCGATCACGAACCGCCGCATGGCGAAGTTCGGCGCGCCGAGGCTCTCGTCTATCAGCCACTGGATGGTCACGCCCTGGGCTCCATCGCCTTCGACCTCGGTCTGTTCGAACTCATGCGCATCCAGGATGAGCATTGCCTACCACCTCATTTGGTGTGCTTCGACCGCGAGTCATTTCGGCATCGGGGCGCGTTCTCCTTGTCGGATTGAGCAGGTCGGGGACCGTGCAAACGCGAAGAAAGACACGGCGGACGAGCGGACTTCGCCTTGAGGACAGATCCTATGACTGAAGAGATGACTCCCCGCGAGAAGATGATTGTCGCCCTTGAGGGCGGTACCCCGCCGGGGCTGCCGCCACACTTTGAGTTGGTCTTCAAGCGCTGCGAGGAGTTCGTCGGGCGCAAACGCCTCGAGCGCGCCGACCTGGAGGGCATTGAGGGCGCCGAGCGGCAACGCCTCCTGCGCGAGAACGCGAAGATGTGGGCGGAGGTCTACGAGCGCCTTGACTGGGCGGTCTGCACCGGCTTCCACGGGCTCGACATCGAGGACCAGCTCCGGTCCTTCGACTACTTCCGCGACCTCCTCGGTGACCGCATCATGCTCGCCGGCTTCGCCGACGGCACCTACGCCATCCCCAGCGGCAAGAACATGACGGAGCAGATCGTCTACTTCTTCGAGCGCAAGCAGGAGGCGCTCGATGAGCAGTCCCAGCGCGTGGATGACAACCTTGCGAACGTCCGGCGCTTCGTGGAGGGTGGCGTCGAGGTCATCCTGATGTGCGCCGACTACTGCTTCAATGATGGGCCGTTCCTGTCGCCGAACATGTTCGCCGAGTACATCACGCCGTATCTTCAGCGCGCGGTCGAGGGCATCCAGGACGCGGGCGCCTACGCCATCAAGCACACCGACGGCGACATCATGCCCATCCTCGACCAGCTCGTCTCAACCGGCATTGACGGGCTGCACTCACTCGACCCGATGGCGGGCGTGGACATCGCCGAGGTCAGAGAGCTGGTGGGGCCGGACCTCTGCCTGTGCGGGAACGTCAACTGCGCGCTGGTTCATGCCGGGACGCCGGAGGAGGTGCGTGAGAGCGCCATCTATTGCCTGGAGCATGGTGGCGTGGACAACGGCGCGTACGTCTTTTGCACCAGCAACTGCATCTTCGAGGGAGTGCCGCTGGAGAACTACTTCGCCATGCTCAAGGCCCGCGAGGATTACGGGGGCCCCGGCGAGGAGCACAATGTCTGAGGGGACGGCCGCGCAGAAGGCGGCCCTGCTCTTTCGACGCCGGTCCGTACTCTTCAGCCTCGCCATGCTGGCGGCCATCTGGGGAGCGCGGTGGGCGTTTCGAGATGGCCTGACGCCGCCAGACCGCTCCCTCAGCGCACAAGAGGACTGCGACGTCGTGATGCTCAAGAAGGGCATAGACGCCAGTCCTCGCCTGCGCGACACGGGTAAGTGGTGGACCGGCTACTGGATCGGCTGCAATCCGTTCTGGCGACCCCTGTCGAGCTACGGCTTCTGGTTAATGTGGAAGGTGTTCGGGTGGGAACACCACGACCGGTTCGTGCTGGTCACCGCGGTGTGTCACGTAGCCGCATGCGCCCTGCTCTTCCTCCTGGTCGAGGGCATAACAGGGAGAAGCGCGCTGGCGCTGCTTTCGCTGGTCCTGCTGAACGTCCGCATCCCCCTGCGCTATCTCTCCCTCCTGACGAGCTCGCCGGGCCTCGGGGGAGTCAGCCGCTGGGTCTACATCCCCGACGTGTGGCTGGCGATGTGCGTAATACCAGCGCTGCTGATGGCATGGCGCGGGCGGCTGTGGTGGGCGATCGTGCTCGCTTCGATGGCCGCTATGTTCAAAGAGACCGGCTTCATGGCCTTCCCCCTAGTGATCCTGTTCTACTGGTGGCGATGGCGGCGGCTGCATAAGGCCTTCTGGGCTCTGGCGGGCGTTGCCGCGCTGCTGGCGACCGCAAAGCTCGTGGGCGTCGGGCCCGGCTGGATACTGGGCTCCAACAAGTATCTGTGGGTGAGAATGTTCCGCTTCGCAGCCGGGCGCCTGGTGAACACCCTCACCACGCCGCACTTCCCGTGGGGCATTGCTGGTATTGGGATTGCGGTGTCACTGATCGGCTGGCGCAACCGCTGGACGCGCTACGGGGCCATCCCTGCTGCCATTCTCGTGGCTTCGCTCTGGGTCTGGTGGCATGCCCAGGGCTTCGGGGATCAGATCAGTCTCGGTGTCGCGTTTACCGCCGTCATGCACTGGCCGTACATATTGGGCACCGGCCTGGCGTGCGCTGTCTGGCTGGCGTGTGCCTACGCTGGAGTCAGGGGGGCCGACAGATCTCTCATCATTCTACTTGTCCTTGGGCACCTCTTGGTCGGGCTGCCAGCCACCGTGGCCCCGCAGGCGGGCGCGCGCTCGTTCTACACGGCCTCGATGCTCGCAAGCGCGGTCTCGGCGTTGTGCGTATGGTCGTTGCCCGCTCTGTTCGTTACCCGCGCACCTGTCAATCGTCGGTGACAGCCGACAAGGTGAGCGATCACTCCTGGGAGAACTACTCTGTTAGGCTCCTTCCGCAAGTAACGCGAAGGTTCGACCTGCGGGAACGACGGTCAACCATGTGAGGTGCGCGCAGATGAACCACGCCGGAACGAAGTCCATCATCTTCGACACAGACATAGGGAGCGATATTGACGACGCCTACGCGCTGGCGCTCATACTCAGCAGCGAAGAGCTGCGGCTGGAGGCGGTCACCGTCGTCAGCGGCGACGTCCACCAGCGCGCGCAGATTGCGGCGAAGATGCTGCACCTGGCGGGCCGCGATGAGGTGCCGGTGGCGTTGGGCGTGCCGGGCGACAAGGGCGTCAACCAGGCGCCCTGGGCCGAGGGTTTTGACCATGAGCCGGACCCGCGGCCCGCGCCGGAACTGCTGGTGGAGATCATCAGCGCTCGTCCCTGCGAGATCACGCTGGTGGCTGTGGGGCCACTGAGCAACGTGGCGGCGGCGCTGGAGCTGCGGCCGGAGTTGGCGCAGGAGGTCGCCGAGATCGTGCTGATGGGCGGGGGCGTGTACACCGGCTACGCTCGCAGCCTGGAGCCGGTCCCGGAGTACAACATTCGCGCGGATGTATCGGCGGCGCAGAGGGTCTTTGAGAGCGGCGCGCCCATCGTGGTCGCGGGGCTGGAGGCGACGGCGGTGTTGCAGCTTGAGCGCCATCGGCAGGAGCGCATGGCGGCCTGCGGCCTGCCTCTGACAAAGGCGCTGACGGAGCTGCTGGAGGTCTGGCCCAACGAGACGCCGACGCTCTTCGACCCGATGGCGGTGGCGCTGGCGCTGGACGAGACCCTCTGCGACCTGGAGCCGACCTGCGTGCGGGTTGACGACGAGGGGCTGACGGTGCTCTGCGACGACAGGCGAACCTGCCGCCTCGCTCTGCGCCCGAAGGTGGATCGCTTTTTCTCGCTCTACATGGACAAGGTGCTATCGGGCGCAGCCTCAGCGGGATGAGACGGCATAACCGGCCCCCAAGGGCCGTGCGCATAGGACAGCGAACCTACCGAAGTGTGCAATGCCAACGCTGAACGAGGTGGATAGCTTGAAGTCAAGAACCAGCCGCATGTCATACTTGATGGCTGCCGCGTGTGCGACCGTACTCCTGATGCTTCTGCTCGTTCCCGCCGCGGGCCAGGACGCCGATGGCGATGGGCTGCCGGATATCACCGAGGAGCAGCTCGGTACCGACCCCAACTTCGCCGAGCAGCTTCAGCTCATCGCTGAGGACCCCGTCGGTGAGAGCAAGGACGCAGACAACTACGACCCGGGCCTGGACATCACCGCGCTCTACTTCGGTAATGTCGCCGAGGACCGCTACCTCTTCCGGGTAGACTTCCTCGAGAACTACCTCGCCGACAACTCCGTCTTCATCCTCTACGTGAATGCCGACAACGACCCCAACACCGGCCGCAAGGACGAGGGCGCCATGGGCGGCACCGACTTCATGATCCGCCCCGACGGTATGTCCATCATTGACGCCGAGGGCGAGTACACCTCCGGCCCGTCCTTCAGCGCGGTGGTTAACGGTGACCTCTACCTCTGCGCGGACCTGCCACTGAACCAGGTGGAGGGCAAGAGCGTCTTTCGCGCGCGCCTGCTTTCTGAGTCGAAAGTTCCACACAAGGGCGTGGACAACACCGGCTGGCTGGACATTACCGGCCAGGGGCAGTCGGACCGAAAGAAGGTGGTCAGGATCGCTGACACGACTGAAAGCGAGAACTTCGACGTGACCTGGGGGCTGGACATCCAGCGCGCCATCCGCAAGGATGACCGCAACGTGGTCTTCCCCATCCAGGAATGTGAGATGGAGGGCTTCGAGGAGGACCTGTTCACCGAGTACCACATGCCCTCCGCCAAGTTTACGGGAGCGCCGGCGCGCGTGACCGCAACGGTTCCCGGCCCGGGCATCTACTACCCTGCCTTCATCGTCTACGATCAGGGTGGTAGTCAGGTCCTCAGCCTCTCGGTGAACGGTGAACGCAAAGGCATCGCGGTCGCAGGTGAGGACAACAACCGGCAGGCGCTGTTCGTCCTGTCCGACCCGGTGACGCTGGCCGGCGGCGAGAAGATGACAGTGGAACTGCACAGCGGCAACTTCACGCGGCTTGAGGACCTGTTCCTGCTCGCCGAGAAGCCTGAGATCCGTCCGCTGGTGCGGGAGATACAACACGTGCAGGGCGAGGCAGTCTATCCGATTGACGGCAGCGCGGCGTACGGGCGCATAACGTGGGTGACGACCTGGCCGGCTGCCTGCACGCTGGAGTACGGCCCGACGGCGAACCTTGGCTCGACGCTGGCGGAGGAGACGCCGCTCGCCAACCACCGGCTGATTATCCCTGAGTTGGATGAGGGCGCGACCTATCACTTCCGCATCACTACGACTACGCCCGAGGGCGAGACCGTCACCGAGACCGGCAGCTTCAAGGTCCAGCGGCCCAGCGTGGTAGGCAAGATCGAGCGGGCGGAGGTCAGCCTGACGCTGCGTAACATCCCTGACGCCGGGCTGAGCGGCTGGCCGGTGACCCAGGGCCTGCCCTTCCCTGAGGGGCACCTGGCCGACGCCCGCAACCTGCGCCTGCTCGACGCCGCCGGCAATGAGGTTCCCTTGCAGGTCACGCCGCTCAGCCGCTGGCCGGACGGCAGCATCCGCTGGGCGCTGCTCGATTTCCAGGCAGACGCCGGGCGTGGCCGCGAGCCTGAGTACAGCCTTGAGTACGGCACGGCGGTCAGCCGCGCGGCAGTGCCCGAGGCGCTGCGTGTGACCGAGTCGGCTGAGGGCCTGTCCATCTCGACCGGACCGATGCGCGTCGAACTGTCGAGGTCACGCGGCCTGATAGGGCGGGTGTTCCTGGACGATCAACTGGTCAGCGAGGGGGCCTTCGCCGAGCTGGTCGGCCCGGAGGGTGTGAACTACGACACCCTCAACCCGGTCGAGGAACTCACGGTCGAGCTTCCCGGCCCGCTGCACACGGTCGTGCATGTGAAGGGCAGCTTCCTGGCCGGCGACGGCTCCAAGCTGTTCGCGTACGAGGCGCGGCTGCACTTCTACGCGGGACAGCGGTTCGTGCGGGCCTTCTTCACCTTCGGAAATGACCACACGGCGCAGAACTTCACGACCATCGAGAGCCTCTCGCTCCGCCTCCCGCTCGCAGCAGGAGGGAACGCCTCCTGTGCCCTCGGTGCGGATGAGGTCGTTGAGGGCAGCGCCGTGGCCACCTGGATGCTCGATCAGGACTTCGACAATCACTACGCGGTCAGCGCCGGTGATCGCATCCGGTCTGAGGGCGAGCGCGCGGCAGGCTGGGTGGACTTGCAGGGAGACGTGGCGGGGGCGACGGTCTCCGTCCGCAACTTCTGGCAGCTCTATCCCAAGAGCCTCAGCGCCGACGAGGACGGCATCACGGTCGGCATCTGCCCGTCGTTCCCGGATGACCGCTACGATCAAGAGGAGTTCCGTGACTTCGAGGACCGCCTGTTCTTCTACCTCATGGACGGGGGATACAAGCTCAAGGCCGGGGTCAGCAAGACGCACGAGCTGCTGATTGAGTTCCGCGGCGTGGGCGAGTCGCGCCAGGCTGCAGTTGACCGGGCGGCCGCGCTTCAGGCGGCTCCGGTGCTTCTTGCCGCGCCGGAGTGGTACTGCGACGGGAAGGCCTTCGGTGACATCCTCAAGGCCAGCCCGGAACTCGGCGGCATCTACGCGGACTATGAGAACTCGGCGCGCCGGGCGATGGACGAGTACCTTGGGCGGCGGCGCGACCTGCGGGAGTACGGGATGCTCAACTTCGGCGACTGGTGGGGCGAGCGCGGGCGCAACTGGGGCAACATCGAGTACGATACCCAGCATGCCTTCTACCTGCATGTGCTGCGCAGTGGAGACCTCGACTTCTTCTACCGCGGCCAGGAGGCCGCCCGGCATAACCGCGACGTGGACGCAATCTGGTACAGCAGCGACCCGAACCGCGTCGGCTGCGTCTATGCTCACTGCATCGGGCACACCGGCGACTACTACACGCAGAAGATCAACGATCAGGGCTCCCCGCGCGGCGGTATCACTGTCACTCACACTTGGGTTGAGGGCTACCTGGATGACTACCATCTGAACGGTGACCGACGCAGCCTGCAGTGCGCTGAGATGGTGGCCGCTCACTACGATGGCGCGTACATGAACAACTATGACTTCACGAACTGCCGCGTGCCCGGCTGGCACCTGATCCTGACCATGGCGATGTACCGTGAGACGCTCGACCCGTACTACCTGAACGCCGCGCATATCATCATGGACCGCGTCAAGGAACGGGAGACCGAGGGCGGCGGCTGGCGCCGTCAGCTTATGCCGGGGCACTGCTACTGCCTTCCCCGGCACCGGGGCAATGCGGCCTTCATGGTCGGGATTCATCTCTCCGGCATGAAGGACTACTATCAGGCGACCGGCGACCAACAGACGGCCGACATGATCGTGCGTGGCGCGCACTACGTCATTGACGAGTGCTGGATCCCGGAGAAGCATGGCATGAGGTACACCTCCTGCCCCAAGAGCAGCTCAGGCACCAGCCTCTCGCTGCTCATCGCCGAGGGCATCGCTTACGGGTACAAGCTCTCCGGCGACAAGGACCTGGGCGACGTCATGCTTGTCGGCACGCAGGCTGCGGTCGCGGGCTTCGGTGGCATGGGCAAGGGCTTCAGCCAGCAGCTTCGCTGGGCGCCGCACGTGCTCTATCACCTGCACGAGCTGACGGGGAAGGACTTCGGACTGCTGCCTGGCGTCACGCACACCGTGCTCCTGGAAGAGGATGACGACCGCCCTTTTGAGCTGACTCTGCGGCCGACCAACGGGCCGGCCAGGGCCTCCATCCGGCTCACGGCCGCAGATGGCTCGACGCTGGCCGCGCGCCAGCTCTCCGGTGCACGCGCCACGATGGTAGAGGTGCCCGCGGACCAGCGCCGGGGCGTGGACCGCCTCGAGATGGACATCGCTCGGGGGGCCTGGGACTTGGAGTGCAACCTCGGCGGCGCCATCGTTCGCGCGGAGAAGACGCCGCTGCGCGGCGACCCCTTCCGACCGCAGTACTTCTTCACAGTGCCCGGTGGCGAGCGCCGGGTGGCGGTGGGCCTGCGCGCGCTGGGCGAGGAGGAGTATCGGGCGCGCATGCTCGACGGCGCGGGTAAGGTCGTGGCGGAGCGGACGTTCACCGGCACTGAACGCACCTATCACCTGGTCGAGCGCGCTAACCTGGCCGAACCGCAGACCTGGAGCTTGATCGTCGAGGGTGGCCCCTTCGAGGTGACGCTGGAGGGCGTTCCGCCTTTCGTCTCTGCCTGGCCGAGCCATCTGTTCAACCCGGGCCGGCCGGTGGCTGACATATCCGTCTCCGGCGACCTGGGCCCCGGCGGCAGCAGCGTCGTAAGCTTCGACGGCAGTGGCTCGTCCGACGCCGACGGCCGTGTCACCCGCTATCTGTGGCGCTTCCCCGACGGAACCGAGACCCAGGGGCCGCGCGTCAAGCACGATTTCGCCGAGCCTGGCGACTACCAGGTCGAGCTGACCGTCACCGATGACGAGGGCCTCGCCGACACGGACCGGGTGACCCTCACCGTGCCGCCGCGCTGGGTGCTGGACCTCGACGCTGAGCGCGCGGTGGTGGTTGAGGCCGAGGACTTCACGGCGCAGGGCGGGGGCGAGGTGAAGGTGGTCGATCGCATCGGCGACGTGGGGGAGATGATAACGATGTGGCACGCAAAGCTCGGCCACTGGCTGGAGTGGACTGTCAGCGCGCCCACGGAGGGCCGCTACCACGTCATCCTTAAGTACGCGACCAGCAGCGAGAACACCCGCCGCGACTTCATGGTTGACGGCAAGTACGCGCATGAGGCGCTCAAGGGATTCCACCTGCCCTCCACCGGCGGCTTCTGCACGCAGCGGAACAACTGGCGCTACTACCGCCTTCAGGAGCCGCAGGGTCGCGCCATCGCCTTCGACCTGACCGCCGGCGAGCACACCATCAGAATGAGCAACCTTGGGGATGGGTGCGCGCTCGACCGCATCATCCTGGCTCGCGCCGAGTAACCATGACCGGGTATCAGCCGCGCAGCTACCGCCGCATCGTCGCGCCCGACGACCTCGTTTCATTCGAGGTCGCGATAGCTGAGACCGACCTGTTCATCCTCGCCGCCCGCCGGCTGACGCAACAGGCGCGGGCCGCCATTCGGGAGGCGCGGCGACAGATCGAGTCCCATGCGGCCTTGCACCCGGAGTTCCTCGAGGCCCGCCAGCCGCTGGCCCCATCGGGCTATCTTCCCACGGTCCCGTTGAGGATGTACGAAGCCGCCGAGCGCGCCGATACCGGGCCGATGGCAGCGGTGGCGGGCGCCATTGCCGAGCATGTCGCTCGTGCTTTGCACCCCAGCAGTTCCCAGGTGATCGTCGAGAACGGTGGCGACGTGTTCATCATCAGCCATCGCGAGCGGCTGGTTGCGGTGCGCGCGGGAGCTTCGCCGCTGGATGGCAAGATAGCCCTCGCGGTGCCGGCGGGGGAGATAGCGGTCTGCACCTCTTCCGGCACGGTGGGACATTCCGACAGCGCGGGCAGCGCGGATGCGGTGGTCGTGGCGGCCGAGGATGGCGCGCTGGCAGATGCGCTGGCGACCGCGGCT